>JAFKLV010000086.1 GCA_017304125.1 Sphingomonadales bacterium | reverse complement strand
CGCCGAGGCTCTGCCCGGCCGAGCCGCGCAGCCGGATCGTGACATGGCCGTCGGCCAGCGTGTCCATCCCGAAGCGCGCGGTGATCTCACTCGACAGCCGCGTGCCCACCGCGCGGTGCGTGTTGCGCACCGAATAAGTGAGCTGCATCTTCTCGCCGCGCGAGAAGACCGCCGCCGCATCCTTGATGATCTGCGCATCGAGGCTGTCGGGCACTTCGTTGCGGAAGGTCTTGAGGCTGAAGCGGCGCTGATCGTCGTCGGCATCGACCTTCGCGAGGATCGGGTTGAGATCGAGATCGTCGAGATGCTCGGCGCCGCGGCTGACCTGGCGGAGCAATTCGGTGCGCCCGATCACCTCGTCGAGGCTGCGCACGCCGAGGCGCGCGAGGATGTCGCGGACTTCCTCGGCGATGAAGGTCATCAGGTTGATCACCTTCTCCGGCGTGCCGACGAACTTCTGCCGCAGCGCATCGTCCTGCGTGCAGACGCCGACGGGGCAGGTGTTCGAATGGCATTGCCGCACCATGATGCAGCCCATTGCGACAAGGCTCAGCGTGCCGATGCCGAATTCCTCGGCGCCGAGGATCGCGGCGATCACGATGTCGCGCCCGGTCTTGAGCCCGCCATCGGTGCGCAGCTTGACGCGCCCGCGCAGCGAGTTGAGCGTCAGCACCTGATTGACCTCGCTCAGCCCCATTTCCCACGGGGTGCCGGCATATTTGATGCTGGTCTGCGGGCTGGCGCCGGTGCCGCCGACATGCCCCGAGACGAGGATGACGTCGGCGTGCGCCTTGGCGACGCCCGCCGCCACCGTGCCGATCCCGGCCGAGGAGACGAGCTTGACGCAGACCCGCGCGCGCGGGTTGATCTGCTTCAGATCGTAGATCAGCTGCGCCAGATCCTCGATCGAATAGATATCGTGGTGCGGCGGCGGCGAGATCAGCGTCACCCCCGGCGTCGCGTGGCGCAACTTGGCGATGAATTCGGTAACCTTGAAGCCGGGCAGCTGGCCGCCCTCGCCGGGCTTGGCGCCCTGCGCGACCTTGATCTCGATTTCCTCGCAGGCGTTGAGATATTCCGCGGTCACGCCGAAGCGGCCGCTGGCGATCTGCTTGATCACCGAATTGGCGTTATCGCCGTTGGCATAAGGCGTGTAGCGCGCCTTGTCCTCGCCGCCCTCGCCCGACACCGCCTTGGCGCCGATGCGGTTCATCGCGATCGCCAGCGTCTCATGCGCCTCGGGGCTGAGCGCGCCGAGCGACATGCCGGGGGTCACGAAGCGCTTGCGGATCTCGGTGATCGGCTCGACCTGATCGACCGGGATGCCCTCGCCCGGGAAGTTGAACTGCATCAGATCGCGCAGATAGATCGGCGGCAGATCGGCCACCCCGCGCGCGAATTGCAGATAGGTGGTGTAGCTGTCGGTCGCGACCGAGGTCTGCAACAGATGCATCAGCTGCGCCGAATAGGCATGCGCCTCGCCGGTGTGGCGCTGGCGATAGAAGCCGCCGATCGGGAGGTTGACCACCGCCGGATCGAACGCCGCCTCGTGCCGCTCGGTGGCGTTGATGTGGAGCGAGGCATAGCCCTCGCCCGAGATCTTCGCCGGCATGCCGGGGAACAGATCGTTGACCAGCGCGCGGCTCAGCCCGACCGCCTCGAAATTATAGCCGCCGCGATAGCTGGAGATCACCGCGATCCCCATCTTCGACATGATCTTGAGCAGCCCTTCCTCGATCGCGGTGCGATGCCGCTCGAGGCATTGCTCGATCGAGATGTCGCCGAACAGCCCGCGCGCGTGGCGATCGGCGATCGCCGCCTCGGCGAGATAGGCGTTCACCGTCGTCGCGCCGACCCCGATCAGCACCGCATAATAATGCGTGTCGAGGCATTCCGCCGCGCGGACGTTGATCGAGGCATAAGAGCGCAAGCCCCGCCGCACGAGATGCGTATGCACCGCCGCCGCGGCGAGCACGCCGGGGATCGCGACGCGATCAGGCCCGATATGCTCGTCGGTGAGGAACAATTCGCTCTTGCCCTCGCGCACCGCCTGCTCGGCCTGATTGCGGATGCGCTGGATCGCCGCGCGCAACCGCTCGGCATCGCCGGCGAGTTCGAAGGTGCAGTCGATCTCCGCTGCCGACGTGCCGAAATGCGCCTTGAGCCGGCCCCAGGCGGTCGAGGTGAGCACCGGCGAATCCATCACCAGCACGCGCTCGCGCCGATCCTCGGTATCGAGGATGTTGGCGAGATTGCCGAAGCGCGTCTTGAGCGACATCACATAGCGTTCGCGCAAGCTATCGATCGGCGGGTTGGTGACCTGCGAGAAATTCTGCCGGAAGAAATGGCTCAGCAGCCGCGGCTTGTCCGAGATCACCGCGAGCGGCGTATCGTCGCCCATCGAGCCGATCGCTTCCTTGCCGGTCTCGACCATCGGCGCGAGGATCAATTCCATATCCTCGAGCGTCTGCCCGGCGGCGACCTGCCGCCGCGCCAGCTCGGCGCGATCGAAGCGCGGGATGCTGTCCGCCGGGGCGGGGGGCAGATCGTCGAGCGTCGCGAAATTGCCGATCATCGCGGCATAATCCTGCTCGCCGGCGATCCGGTCCTTGATCTCGCGATCGTGGAACACGCGACCCTCGGCGAGATCGACCGCGATCATCTGCCCCGGCCCGAGCCGGCCCTTGGCGACGATCGTCGATTCGGGGACGACGACCATCCCGCTTTCCGATCCGACGATCAGCAGCCCGTCGGCGGTCTCGGTATAGCGCAGCGGGCGGAGCGCGTTGCGGTCCATCCCGGCCACCGCCCAGCGGCCGTCGGTCATCGCGAGCGCGGCGGGGCCGTCCCACGGCTCCATCACGCTGGCGAGATATTGGTACATCGCGGCATGCGCCGGGGGCACATCCTCGTCGCCGCTGTTGCGCCACGCTTCGGGCACCAGCATCAATTTGGCGGTCGGCGCGTCGCGCCCCGAACGGCAGATCGCCTCGAAGGTCGCATCGAGCGCGGCGGTGTCGCTCGCGCCCGCCGGGATCACCGGCTTGATATCCTCCGAATGCTCGCCGAACGCGATCGAGGCCATGCGGATCTCATGGCTGAGCATCCAGTTCTTGTTGCCGCGGATCGTGTTGATCTCGCCGTTGTGCGCAAGGCAGCGAAACGGCTGCGCCAGCCACCATTGCGGGAAGGTGTTGGTCGAATAACGCTGGTGGAAGATCGCGACGCGGCTCTCGAAGCGCTTGTCGGTCAGGTCCGGGTAGAACACCGACAGGCTCTCGGCGAGGAACAGCCCCTTGTAGACGATCGAGCGGCACGACAGCGAGCAGATATAGAAGCCCTGGATTTGCGCCGCGATCACGCGCTTCTCGATCCGCCGGCGGACGAGATAGAGGTTCTTTTCGAACTCGGCGGCGTCGACCTCGTCGGGGAGCGGCCCGGCGATCATGATCTGCTCGATCTCGGGGCGCGTTTCCTGCGCCTTGCGGCCGATCACGCTGACGTCGACCGGCACCTGGCGCCAGCCGTAGATGGTATAGCCCGCCTCGATGATCGCGCTCTCGACGATCGTCCGGCATGTTTCCTGCGCGCCGAGATCGGTGCGCGGCAGGAACACCATGCCGACCGCGAGCCGGTTCGCCAGCACCTTATGCCCGCTCGCCGCGATCGCGTCGTCGAAGAAGCGGATCGGCAGATCGACATGGATGCCCGCGCCGTCGCCGGTCTTGCCGTCGGCATCGACCGCGCCGCGGTGCCACACCGCCTTCAAGGCATCGATCGCCGACTGGACAACGCGGCGCGACGGCCGCCCGTCGGTCGCGGCGACAAGGCCGACGCCGCAGGCATCGCCCTCGAATTCGGGGCGATACATGCCGTGGGTGGCGAGGTGGTTGCGCTGGGCGTCGAGAGAGTCGGTCATGAGCTTTTGCTCCGGGTTTCGGGCAGCATTTCCTGGCGGATGCGGGCGAAGGCGCGCTTGCCGGCTTCCGCGCCGGCGATACGGCCGAGTTCGCGCCCTTGCGCACCGATCTTGGTTTGAAGTTCAGGCAGGAGCTTCAACGCTTTCGCGCCTGGTCCCGTCGCGTAGAAATTCGCGATCGCCTGGAGTTCCTCGGTCGTGAACGCAGCGGCATATTCGATCGCCGCGCGCTTGATGAAGGCGGGATATTGGCGTTTGATCGCCAGCGTGAATTCCTGCGACAGGATCGCGATCATCCGGTCGTGGTTATCGGGCGAAGCGGAATCGATCGCATCGATCATCGCCTTGCTTTGCGGGTTCCCTGCGAGCTCGCCGATAACCGCCTTGGCGAAAAACGGCGTGAGTTCGGCGAAGGTGTGATCGAGCGTCGCCTCCATACCCATTTGGCGTAACAATCGCTCGGCCGCTGCCTGTCGGGCGGGGTCGGGAGCGGTTGCCGGCGCCGCAGGGGGAGGCGTCGCGGGGGTGGTCTGGGCCAATGCCGGGGCTGCGGCGCCAGCCAGCGCCAGCGTCAGAAGCGCGCGCCGCATCATGCCGCCACCCGCGCGCTCGCGGCCTTCGCCTTGAGCCATTTGTGCATCTGATCGGCGACATCGCGCCCGTCGCGGATCGCCCACACCACGAGGCTCGCGCCGCGCACGATATCGCCGGCGGCGAACACGCCGTCGAGGCTGGTCATCAGCGTCTTGCCGTCGACCAGCAAGGTGCCCCAGCGCGTCACGCCCAGTTCGGGCGCGTCCCACAAGCGCGGCAGTTCCTCGGCATCGAAGCCCAATGCCTTGATCACCAGATCTGCGGGGAAGGACATTTCATTGCCCGGATCGACCTCCGGCGCGCGGCGGCCGCTGGCATCGGCCGCGCCGAGCCGCATCCGGCTGGCGCGGACGCTCGACACCTTGGCGCCGTCGAACGCGAGCGGGGCGGAGAGCCAGACGAACTCGACGCCCTCTTCCTCGGCATTGGCCACCTCGCGCTGGCTGCCCGGCATATTGGCGCGGTCGCGGCGATAGAGGCATTTCACGCTCTTCGCGCCCTGGCGGATCGCGGTGCGCACGCAATCCATCGCGGTATCGCCGCCGCCGACCACCACGACATGCTTGCCCGCGGCATCGAGGCTGCCGTCGTCGAACGCCGGGACCGCATCGCCGAAGCCCTTGCGGTTGGAGGCGGTGAGATAGTCGAGCGCCTCGACCACGCCGTCGGCCGCCTTGCCCGGCACGTCGATCGCGCGGGCGCGATAGACCCCGGTGGCGATGACGAGCGCGTCGTGGCGCTGGCGCAGCTCATCGAGCGTCGCGTCGCGGCCGACCTCAAACCCTTCGTGGAACACGATGCCGCCCTCGCGCAGCCGCTCGACGCGGCGCATCACCACCGGCTTTTCGAGCTTGAAGCCGGGGATGCGATAGGTCAGCAGCCCGCCGGCGCGATCGTGCCGGTCATAGACATGCACGTCATAGCCGCGCACGCGGAGATATTCCGCCGCCGACAGCCCCGCCGGCCCCGCGCCGATCACGCCGACCGACTGGCCGCGCGGCGCGCCGGGCGTGAGCGGCTCGACCCAGCCTTCTTCCCACGCGGTATCGGTGATGAATTTCTCGACCGAGCCGATCGTCACCGCGCCGTGGCCGGAGAATTCGATCACGCAATTGCCCTCGCACAGCCGGTCCTGAGGGCAGATGCGGCCGCAGATCTCGGGCATGGTCGAGGTGCTGTTGCTCAGTTCATAGGCTTCGCGCAGCCGCCCCTCGGCGGTCAGCCGCAGCCAGTCGGGGATATGATTGTGCAGCGGGCAATGCACCGAGCAATACGGCACGCCGCATTGCGAGCAGCGCGACGCCTGATCCTCGGCCGCCGCGCCGGCATAGCGATCCGCGATCTCGCGAAAGTCCGCCGCACGCGCAGCAGCCCCGCGCTTGTCCGGATAGGACTGCGCCTTCGCGACGAATCGAAGCATCTTTTCAACAGCCATAAGCCCTCCGCCGGCCGCGTTCTCACAGCCGGGGCGGGACAACAAGTCAGTATTGCTGACCTATATGGCGGTTTGACCCCTTTATAGGGTCGAATCGAGTGAAAAACGCATCCATATAATGGCCGTATCGGACTTATCGGAGAAAAAGTGCGGCAAGTGCGACGGTGCCGGCAACGATTCGATACCAGGCGAAGGGTTGGAAGCCATGTTTCGCCACGATCGACATGAACCAGCGGATCACCACCATCGCGACGAGGAACGACACGACGAAACCGATCGCGATCGAGCCGACATGCGCCGTGCTCAATTCGTGGCGGCTCTTCCACAAGGTGAGGGTGGTTGCGCCGAGCATTGTCGGGATAGCGAGGAAGAAGCTGTATTCGGCCGCCGTCTCGCGCGAGACGCCCATCGCGCGCGCGCCCATGATCGTCGCGCCTGAGCGGCTGACCCCGGGGATCATCGCCAGGCATTGCAGCACCCCGACGCCGAGCGCGGTGCGCCACGACATATCCTCGACCATCCCGGTCCGCGACGGCGGGGCGAAACGCTCGATGACAAGGATCGCGATGCCGCCGACGATCAGCGCGATCGCCACCACCGTGGGCGCGATCAGCGGCGCCTCGAGCACCGCCTTGATCGCTTTATAGGCAATCGCGCCGACCACCGCGGCGGGGAGGAAGCCGAGCAGCACGTTGCGGGTGAAGGCGATCGCCTGCGGCTCGCGGCGCAGCAGCCCGTGCGCGACGATCATGAAGCGCCCCCAGAACAGCACCACCACGGCGAGGATCGCGCCGAGCTGGATGACGATATCGAAGGTCGCGTCGGCCTCGGGCAGCCCGAGCAGCGCGCCGGCGAGGATCAGGTGCCCGGTGGAGGAGACGGGCAGAAATTCGGTCACGCCCTCGACGATCCCGAGCAGGATCACGATCAGCAGGTCGGTCATGTGGGGATGGTCCTCGGATCGGCGCCCCGCACGAGCGGCGCGCGCGGGATGGGATCAGGCCTTGGCGGTCATCGCAAAGCGGCCGGCGCGGCGATAGCGCACCAGCCAGCCGGGGGCGACTGCCGCCAGTGGCGTCGGCGTGACGCCCAACGCGGCGAGCCCCGCCGCACCGGGGGCGACGACGGTATCGTGCTGGAGCAACTTCCACTGATCAGCGGTGATCGGTGCGCCGGGAAGGAATCCGAAGGTGGCGA
>JAFKLV010000085.1 GCA_017304125.1 Sphingomonadales bacterium | reverse complement strand
TCTGGCGCGCGCGCTCGGTCTCGGCGGCGCGGATCTTGGTGATCGCGTCGGCGGATTCGCGCACCGCGCCGACCACCTTGCTGTTATAATCGGCGATCGCGAGGTCGAGCCCGGCATTGGCGCCGGCGAGATCGGCCTTGAGCCGGCCATTGTCGAAGATCGGCAAATGGATCGCCGCGCCGCCGCCGGCCACGCTCGAATCGCCCTTGAACATATTGGCGATGCCGATCGCCTGCACCCCGGCCAGCGCGGTCAGGTTGATATCGGGATAGAAAGCGCGCCGCGCGACCAGCTTGCCCGCCGCCGCCGCCGCGATCCGCGCCTGCGCCGCGGCGATATCGGCGCGGCGTGCGAGGAGATCGGCGGGGATCGTCGCGGGAAGCGCCAGCGACACCTCGACCGGCACATGCGTCGCGGTGATCGTCGCGGGATAATCCGCGCCGCGCCCGGCCAGCGCCGCCAGCGCATTGACCGCCAGCGCACGCGCCGCCTCGGCCCGCGCCAAAGCGAGCTGCGCCTGCGCCAGCAATGTCCCCGCCGCCTCGCGATCGAGCTTGCTCGCCAGATTGCTGCGGATGCGCACGTCGGTGAGCTGGAGCGACTGAGTGCGTGCGGCGATCGTGCGCTGCGCCAGCCCCGCCTGCCGCTCGGCGCGCACCACCTCGAGGTAGGTCGAGACGATCGCGCCCTCGAGCATCAGCCGTGCCGCCGCCGCATCGAGCGCCGCCGCCTCGGCCGAGGCGCGCGCACCGGCAATCGCCGCTTTCTGCCGCCCGAACAGATCGAGATTCCATGACAGATTGGCGGTGGCATCGCCGAGGAAGCGCACCGTGCCGCCATAAGGCGGCGGAATGATGTAATTGCCCGACAGCCGTTGCCCGGTGCCATCGGCGGCGAAGGTGACATTGGGGCCGTCCGCCGCCTTGTTCGACGCAAGCGCCGCCTGCGCCTGCCGCACGCGCGCGGCGGCGATATCGAGCGTCGGGCTGCCCGCGACCGCTTCGGTCACGATACGGTCGAGCTGCGGATCGCCCAGCGCATGCCACCATTGCGCATCGACCGCGGGCATCGGCGCGCCGGTCAGCCCCAGATCGGCCGGCACCTTCTGGCTGACCGCGGGGCGCGTATCGGCGGGCACGCAACCGGCGAGCGCGGTGCCGGCCAGCAGCGCGATGATCGTCAAGCGTCGCATCGACCGGCCTTCTCCATCGATATCCTGAGCCGCTGCAGCATCGCCACCAACGCCGTCACGTCGTCATTGCTCCAATCCGCCAACCAGCGATTCCACGCCGCGATCACCTTGCGCCGGCCGCGCATCGCGACGTCATACCCCGCCGGGGTCAGCGCGAGCCGGACCACCCGGCGATCGTCCGCCGCGCGGGTGCGCTCGACCCAGCCGCGCTCCTCCAGCGTGTCGATCAGCCGCGTCATCGCGCCCTTGTCGTGCGACATGCTGCGCGCCAGCTCGGCGCAGGTGTCGGCGAAATGGAAATGCAGCGAAACCATCGCCATCCATTGCGTCGCGCTCAGCCCCTCGTCGGCGAGCACCTGCTCCATGCCAGCCACGCTCATCTGCTGAATCAGCCGCACGAGATACCCCGGCGACGCATCAGGAACGAAGTTGGCCTCATTGAACGGCTCCATATCGTTGCCTTAGCAACCATTGCCTAGGCATGCAATATCTTGTCACGATGTCACTCGTGTGAACTTCGTGAACTTTGGGCGGCCGCCGCTGCCGCTTTACGCGCGCGCTGCCGCCGCTTAGCCTCGCCGCAACGATGAGGAGTTCTTTCTTGCGCTTCATGCCTCTTGCCGGCGCGGCGATCGCGCTGGTTCTCGCCGCCCCCGCTTTTGCCGATGCGGATGCCGGCAAACCCGCCCCGGTTGCGGCGCTCGTCCACGCGATCGACATCCCCTATCAGCAATTCACGCTGAAGAACGGGCTGCGCGTGGTGGTCCACACCGATCGCAAGGCGCCGGTGGTGGCGGTGAGCGTGTGGTATGACGTGGGCTCGAAGCACGAACCCAAGGGCAAGACCGGCTTCGCGCATCTGTTCGAGCATCTGATGTTCAACGGCAGCGAGAATGCGCCCGGCGATTTCTTCGAGCCGCTGAAACAGGTCGGCGCGACCGACTTCAACGGCACGACCTATTTCGACCGCACCAATTATTTCGAGACGGTGCCGCGCCCCGCGCTCGACCGCGCTTTGTTCCTCGAAAGCGACCGGATGGGCTGGCTGACCGGCGCGATCACGCAAGCGACGCTCGATGAACAGCGCGGGGTCGTCCAGAACGAGAAGCGGCAGGGTGACAACCGCCCCTATGGCCTGATCCGCTACAAATTGACCGAGGGGCTGTTCCCGCCCGATCATCCCTATGGCCACACCACGATCGGCTCGATGGCCGATCTCGACGCGGCGAGCCTTGCCGATGTGAAGGGCTGGTTCCGCGATCATTACGGCCCGAACAATGCGGTGCTGGTGCTCGCCGGCGATATCGACGTCGCCACCGCCAGGCCGCTGGTCGAGAAATATTTCGGTGCGATCCCCGCCGGGCCGAAAAGCGTGCTGCCCAAGGTCGATATCCCGATGCTTCCCGCGCCCAAGAATGAGGTGATGAAGGATCGCGTCGCCGCGCCGCTGGTGATCAAGGCGTGGGCGATCCCCGGCCTCAACGACCCGGATTCGGTGCCGCTCGACGTGGCGGCGGCAGTGCTTGGCGGGCTGGCCAGCTCGCGGCTGCAGAACATTCTGGTCAAGCAGGAGAAGCTCGCGGTCGACGTCGGCGCGGATGCCGACGATTTCGCGCAGGTCGGGATGTTCACCGTCAACGCGATCGTCCGCCCCGGCGTCGATCCGGCGGTCGTGTCGAAACGGCTCGACGAGATCGTCGCCGAGATCGCGAAGAACGGCCCGACCGCCGACGAGGTGCAGCGCGTGCTGACCACCAGCGTCTCGCGCCGCATCGGCGGGCTGGAATCGGTCGGCGGGTTCGGCGGCAAGGCGGTCGCGCTGGCCGAGGGCGAGCTCTATTCGGGCGACCCCGGCTTCTACAAGAAACAGCTCGCCGAGCTTGCCGCGCAGACGCCGCAGAGCGTGCGCGAGGCTGCGCGCAAATGGCTCGAACGCCCCGCTTACACGCTGACGGTCGTGCCCGGCGAACGCGCGCCTTATGACGAGGCGAAGGTGCCGCCGCCGGTCAAGGTCGAGACCGCTCCCGAACAACCGACCAAGGGCACGCGCGGCCCGATCCCCGCGGCCGGCGCGGTGGCCGACCTGACCTTCCCCAAGGTCGAGCGCACGCATCTCGCCAACGGCATCGAGCTGATCTACGCCAACCGCACCACCGTGCCGATCACCCGCGGGGTGCTGAGCTTCGACGCCGGCACCGCGGCCGATGTCGCCGACAAACTCGGCACGCAGGCGCTGACGCTGGCGATGATCGACGAGGGCACGACCCGGCTCGATTCGATCAAGCTCGCCGAGGCCAAGGAACGGCTGGGGCTCGATATCTACACCAGCTCGTCGGCGGATCGCACCACATTGAGCTTCCGCGCGCCGAGCGCCAACCTCACCCCGGCGGTCGGGCTGTGGGCCGATATCGCGCGCGTCCCCTCCTTCCCCGAAAGCGAGCTGGCGCGGGTCAAGAACCAGCTCACCGCGGCGATCGCGCAGGAGCTGACCGATCCCTCCGGGCTCACCGCGCGGGTGCTCCCGCCGGTGCTCTATGGCGCGGGCAATCCTTACGCCAAGACGCGCGGCAGCGGCGATGCCAAGGCGGTCGCCGGGTTGACGCGGGGCGATCTGCTCAGCTTCCGCGGCGCATGGCTGCGCCCCGACAAGGCCAAGATCTTCGTCGTCAGCGATCGCCCGCTGGCCGAGGTGAAGACTGTGCTCGATCGCGCCTTCGGCGACTGGCGGGTCGCGGGGGCGGCCGGGGAGAAGGTGTTCCGCGAGGATCGCAGCCTCCCCGCCCCGCGCGTCATCCTCGTCGACCGGCCGGATTCGCCGCAGTCGCTGATCTCCGGGGGCCTGCGTACCGCGCTCAAGGGCACCGACGATCTGCTGCCGGCGGTGACGGTCAACGATGCCCTCGGCGGCGATTTCCTCGGCCGGCTCAACATGGACCTGCGCGAAGCCAAGCATTGGTCCTATGGCGTTTCGGGCAATTTCGTCCGCAACGCCTTTGCCGCGCCTTATGTCGTGCGCGCGCCGGTACAGGCCGACAAGACCGGGGCGTCGATCGCCGCGCTGCGTGACCAGATCTCCGCCTTCGTCACGACCAGGCCGATGACCCAGGCCGAGTTCGACCGCGCGGTGGCCGGGGCGACTCGCTCGCTCGCCGGCAATTTCGAAACCTCGAGCGCGGTGCTCGGCGCGATGCAGATGAATGACCTGTTCCGCCGGCCCGACGATTATTACGCCACGATCACGCAAAAATATCGCGCGCTGACCCGCGACGAGCTTAACGCTACGGCACAAAGGGTAATCGATCCGGCGCGCTTCGTCTGGGTGGTGGTGGGCGATGCCAAGGCGGTGCGGCCGCAGCTTGACTCGCTCGGCCTGCCGGTCGAGGTCATCACCGCGGCGTCCGTCGCGGGCGCAGAAGAGGAGAGCAGCAATGGCCGTTGATGGCACCTACGACGTTACCGTGAAATCGCCGCTGGGCGACCAGAAGACGACCCTCGTCATCAAGAGCGACGGCGCGACCTTCACCGGCACCGCCGCCGGCGCGATGGGCTCGGCCGATATCGCGGGCGAAGTGGACGGCAATACGCTGAGCTGGAAGCAGCAGATGACCGTGCCGATGCCGATGACGCTCGACATGAAGGCGACGATCGACGGCGACACGGTGACCGGCTCGGTCGGCGCCGGCGCGTTCGGCAGCTTCCCGATGAACGGCACGCGGACCGCCTGAGCGCGCGGCACGCTGACAAACGAACGGCCGCACCGGGATGCCGGGGCGGCCGTTTGTTTATCCCGTCATCCCAGCGAAAGCTGGGATCGCATGCGGCAGGAGGATCGCTTGTGGCCTCCCGGCTTTCGCTGGGATGACGGGTCAATTCAGCGCTTCAACCGCGTGACATGCCCCATTTTGCGCCCCGGCCGCGCCTCGCGCTTGCCGTAGAGGTGGAGGTGCGCATCGGGCTCGGTGAGCACTGTCGGCCAGCGCTCCCACGCATCGCCGATCAGATTTTCCATCTCGATCGCCGGCGCGGTCAGCGCGGTGTCGCCGAGCGGCAGGCCACAGATCGCGCGGACATGGTTTTCGAATTGCGAGGTGACCGCGCCCTCGATCGTCCAATGCCCCGAATTGTGGACGCGCGGCGCCATTTCGTTGAACACCGGCCCTTCGGCGGTCGCGAAAAATTCCGCGGTCAGCACCCCGACATGCCCGAGCGTTTCGGCGATCCGCCCGGTCAGCGCCGCCGCCTCGGTCCATTGTGCGGCGATCTCCGCCGGGGCGGGCAGTGTCGAACGCGCGAGGATACCGTCCTCATGCACGTTCCACGGCGGCGGATAGCTCACCATCGCGCCATCATGCCCGCGCACCAGCACGATCGAGAATTCGTGGCTGAACTCGACGAACGCCTCGAGCACCGCCGGGCCGCCGATCGCCGCCCAGGCCGCATCGGCATCGGCCGGCGACATGAGCCGCGCCTGCCCCTTGCCGTCATAGCCCATCCGCGTCGTCTTGAGCACCGCGGGAGTGCCGATCGCGGCGATCGCCGCATCGAGCGCCGCGCGGCTGTCGACCGCCGCCCAGCGCGCCGGGCGACCGCCCAGCTCGGCGACGAAGCTCTTCTCGGCGATGCGGTCCTGCGCCACCTTGAGCGAGGCGGGCGAGGGATGCACCGGCACCTCGCCGGTCAGCCACTCGACCGGCTCGACCGCGATATTCTCGAATTCATAGGTCACCACGTCGCATTGCGCGGCGAAATCGGCGAGCACGACGTGATTGTGATAATCGGCCCGCGTCAGCGAGGAGGCGGTCTGCGCCGCGACGCTCTCGCGATCGGGCGCGAGGACATGGGTGCGATAGCCGAGCTCCGCCGCGGCGGAGGCGAGCATCCGGCCGAGCTGCCCGCCGCCGAGGATACCGATCGTCGATCCGGGGGGCAGCAAGGTCATTGCGGCGCGTCTGCCACGCTGTCGGTCTGCGCCTGCCGCCACGCCTTGAGCCGCTCCGCCAGCGCCGGATCGGCGAGCGCGAGGATCGAGGCGGCGAACAGCCCGGCATTGGTCGCGCCGGCCTTGCCGATCGCGAGCGTGCCGACCGGTACCCCGCCGGGCATCTGGACGATCGAGAGCAGGCTATCCATGCCCTTCAACGCCTTGGATTCGACCGGCACGCCGAGCACCGGCAGATGCGTCATCGCTGCCGCCATGCCGGGAAGGTGCGCCGCGCCACCCGCGCCGGCGATGATCACCCGAATACCGCGATCGGCCGCGCTGGTGGCATAATCATAGAGCCGCTGCGGGGTGCGATGCGCGGATACCACGCGGGTTTCATGCGCGACGCCGAGCGCGTCGAGCACGTCCGCGGCGTGCCGCATCGTCTCCCAGTCGGAGGTCGAACCCATGATAATGCCGACGTTCGCCATTGTTGGCGGTTAGCGGGACGCACGCGGCGAGGCAATGCCCCGCATCACCCGCAAAATTTACAGCTTAGCGCGCCTCGTCCTTCGCCGGCACGAACATCGGCGCGATCACCGGCGCGGAGAAGCAATTGGCGATCGAATTATCGAACACCCCGCCCCGCACCCGCTCGTCGCGCGCGCCGGCGCCGGTCAGCGGCACGAACATCGTCCAGCCGAGCGAGCAGCGCGTCGTCTTGCCCGGCGCGGTCTTGGTCACGACGAGCAATTGCTCGCTCGCCCAGCTCGCGCCGACCGGCATCACCAGCCGCCCGCCGATCTTGAGCTGATCGAGCAGCGGCGCGGGCACCTTGTCGCTCCCCGCGGCGACGATGATCGCATCGAACGGCGCGCGTTCGGGCCAGCCGGCATAGCCGTCGCCCGCGCGCACCTCGACATTGCCATAGCCCAGCTTCGCCAGCCGCTCGCGCGCGGTCGCCGCAAGATCGGGGACGATCTCGACCGACGCCACCCGATCGGCAAGTCCCGCCAGCACGGCCGCCTGATAGCCC
>JAFKLV010000084.1 GCA_017304125.1 Sphingomonadales bacterium | reverse complement strand
CGACAGATGGCTCATCAACAGGTCGCGCAAGGCGATGACATCCGCCTCGTCATTGACCTTGAGAATGATCCGAATCCGGCCCAGTGCCTTGCCATGCGTCACATTGCGGACCGTTTTCGTGACCAATTCGGAATTGGGCACGATCAGGCGTGAGCGGTCGCGCATCTCGATCTCGGTGGCGCGCACGTTGATCCGCTTCACGTCACCCTCGAGGTCGCCGATCGCGATCCAGTCGCCAACTTTGACCGGGCGCTCGGCGAGCAGGATCAGCCCCGATACGAAATTGCCGATCACCGCCTGCAGACCAAATCCGATGCCGACCGACAAGGCGCCGGCAAGAAGCGCGATCCGGTCGAGGCTCACCCCAAGATAGGCGCACGCAATCAGGATCGCGAAGAACGCCCCGAGATAAGTCACCGCCGCCGAGAGCGACGTGCGGACCCCGATATCGAGCGTCGTGCTGGGGAGATATTGCCGTTCGACCCAGCCGCGGATCGCGCGGGTGATGAGCAGGCCGAGCAGAAAGAGCAGGATGCCCCCGACGATCGTTCCGGGCGCGATGGACACCGGGCCGACATGGAGAACGAGATCGGTCGAACTGAACCGGCCGAAGACGTCGCTCGTGCTCGCGCCCAGCGGGGCGACGATCGCGGTCCAGCCGAACAACAACAGGATCAGCCGCGCAAAGCCGGCGAGCAGGATGCCAATCTGGTCGAGCGCCCCGCGCGACAGCCCGAGCACCGATCCGGTGAAGCGACCGGCACGGCTCTCGTGCCGCAGCAAGGCCGGGAAAAGGTCATCGACGAATTTGATCAGCAAGAACAGGCAGGCGAGGACCGTCGCGCTCCAGATCATCTCGCGGACGAGGAAGGTCGCCAGCGCAAGATAACCCAGCACCGCGGCGCCGACCGCCCAGACGAGGCCGAGCCAGCTCGCCAGCGCGGCGATCGCCCATGGCACCTGCGACCGTCGCGTGGCGGTATCGGCGCTGTGTGCACTGGCCGGGTCGCGACTGCTGGCAACGATCGTCAACACCCGCCCGATGATCGCCAGCTCGACGAGCACCGTCAGCGCGTCGGTGACAATCGATGTCGACAAGGACATGCCGAAGGTGGAATTCAATCCGGCAACGGCATTGGCCACACCGACCGCCGCCGCGATCAGCACCGGATAGCGCCGCAGCTTCCTGACGAGGTCGTCGGAAATCGGCGCGATCCGCCAGCTCGGCCCATTGGCGGCCAGCAACGCGCGCCCGATGCCGTACACAAGCCCGGCAAAGCCGATCGCGCGGATCAATTTTGCGAGGGCAGCGTCCATTTGCGGGGTAAGCCCACCCCCTGCTCCGAGCGTGATCCAGATCAGCCACCCCGCAATCAGCGGGAGCGCGGTGGTAACGCAGACGATCAACAGCGCGCGCAGCGATCGGCGCAGCCGCGATGCCGTTTCGATCCGGGCAGCGTATCGATCACCGAGCCTCAGGAGGAATGGGGCACCGGGAAAGAGCAGAAGCCCGGCAATCGCGACACTGGCAATCCAGCTGATGAGGATGAGTGTGCTCGGCGCCGCGCTCACCACCTGGCGAGCCTGCATTTTGTAGAGGCTGGTCAGCCGGCTGGCGTCGCGCGGCAGATTGTGCGCGAAATCGATCCACAGGCGAGGATCGAGGATCGACCGGCTACGCGCCCACAGCCGGGCGGAAAGCATTTCCCGCCGGCGATCCGTCAGACGCTCCGTTATCTGGTCGGTCACCACCGTCAATACCCGCGCCTGTTTGGCTTCGGTATCGATGGACTGGCGGGCCGCGATGAGGTGGTTGCGTTCCTGGCTGATTTCCGCCGCTTCGGGCGGTTGGCCGGGCCCCGGTGCTGGTCCCAGTTCCGCCAGTCGCTGGTTGATCGCGGTTGTGCGCGCGGACAGATCGGCGACGATCGCGTCCAGTGCCTCATCGATCGGCGCGATCGACGCCACCTTTTCGCGCAAGGCGGCGTCATCAAGTCTTGGGTCGTTCCCGGCTCGCGCTATCGAGCGCAACGCGGCATCATATCCATCGACCTGGCTGGCGATCGTGGCGATCGGCGTCGAGGACTGAGCATCGGCCGATCTGGCTCCCGCCAGCGACAACAGCATCGTCGCCGCGCAAATGGCCAGCATGCGAACCGCGATGCACAGGCTTCCTGCGATCGATCGACCGCCGGCCACATCGCGTCGCCCGGGCCGTTCGATTGTCCGCATTGCTCGCTCCGTGCCTGATCCACAGCAGCGCGCTCCCTTCCGCAGAACCGGCTATTTTGCCATAGTCGCCTGACCTTTCACCGGTTTTTTAGCCCGGACTGGCTGATAGTTTTCTCGCCATTGAGCGAACCCAGCCAGATGCATACCGCCGGGCTTACGTGCGAGGGCCGGGAGCCATTTTCGCTTACGACGGATTCATGATCGGTTGGCCGACCCAGACGGGCGGCGTTCTGCGCGCCCATTCGACCGCTGATTCCAGTTGATATGCGAGGCGAAGCAGCAGGGCTTCGCCGCCGGGCCTGGTCGCGAATTGGATGCCAACGGGCAAGCCGTTGTCGCTGAAGCCCAGCGGCAGGCTGATCGAAGGAGTGCCGGCGAAATTGTCGATCCAGCAATAGCCGGCATAGTCGACCAGATGGTCGCGCGTGGCGCCCCATGACGTTTCGGGGCCGAACACCCCGATGCGAACGACTTCGGTGCTGAAGGTCGGTGTCATCCAGATGTCGATGGCATCCAGTCGTTCGAGATAAAGCGCTACATTCGTCTCCATCTCTCGCCATGCGCCGGCGTAGCGCTCGTCGTCGATCAGTCGTCCCGCGGCGACAAGGGTGGCCGAGCGATGTTCCAGATCCGCAAGCTCGATCGGGCGGCCGATCAAGGTCGTCAGGTCGTTGATGCTGCGAACGAACCGTCCCTCGGCGATATCGTTCAGCGCGCCGATGGCGCGCGGGCCGTCAAAGGGCAGCGAGGCGTCGGCAACGCGATGCCCCAGCCGGCCGAGGAGGTCGATCGTATCGGCGAAGACGCGACCGACGCTCGCGTCCGGCGCGGCGCCGGTGCGCATGACCGCGCTATAGGCCTGGATCGAAAGGCTGGTGTCGATCGGCGTGGTGACCATCGGGGCAGGGGCGAAGGCGGCATCGGGGCTGCGTGTCTGCGTCGCATCGAACCAGGCGGCCGTATCGCGCACGGTGCGGCTGACGCATCCGTTCACCCCCAGGTCGCTGATCGCTCGCATCGCCTCGTCGCCGAAATTTCGTCCCCGCGATGGCTTGAGGCCGACGAGGCCGCAGGGCGCGGCGCCGTGCCGGATGGAGCCGAGCCCGTCGCTGGCGTGCGCGATCGGAACCACGCCCGCCGCCACCGCCGCGGCGGCACCGCCCGACGAGCCGCCCGGTGCGTAATCGGGATTCCAGGGGTTGCGGGTCGCGCCGACAAGCGGCGATTCGGTCACCACGTTGAGGCCCAGTTCGGGCATCGTTGTCCGGGCGATCGAGATCGGGCCGGCACTGGCGATCGCCTGGGTATAGGGCGAGTCCTCGCGGGCAATATGGTCGCGCAGCGCTGCGGAACCCCAGCTCGCCGGCACGCCCCTTTCCATGATCGCGTCCTTGATCATCGTCGGAATGCCCGCGAGCGGCCCCGTGCGTGGGACGGCCGCCTCGGCGCGCGCGCGCGCAAAGTTCGGCCACGCGATCAGGTTGAGTTGCGGATTCACCGCCTCGGCCCGTTCGATGGCGCGCTCGACCAGCCCGGCGGGGGTGGTGAGACCCGCCTCCAGCGTTTCGCGCATGCCGATCATGTCGTCTGCGCTGCCGGTGGAGGCGTTGCGGCTTGTCATGCTTGATCTCCGGGAAATAGCGACCGGACAGCCCGGGCGGTAACGGCAAAGTGCCGCGGTGCGAGTGAAATCAGGATGGCGGCAAGGATCAGCGACGGCACACTGACGATCGCGATCGAATAGAGCATGCCGCGCGGCCCGCCGATCAGCCCGGAGACCGTTCCGACCGCGAGCGGCGAGACGGCGAGGGCAAGCGCGTTCACGATACCAAGCAGTGCGAGCACGCGCGACCGCAGATGCTCCGGCGCAAGGTCCTGGATGATCCCCGGCATCAGCGCCGAGCCGGCAATCCCCATCGCACCCTGAAGCGCAGCGATGGAATAGGCCTGGAACGGCGAGGTCGCCAAAGGCAGGAATGCCGCGGGTAGCGGCGCGATCCAGATGAAGAGACTCGCGGCCCGGAGCGGTGACCAGTCGGGGATGCGTCCCCCGAGCCTGAGCGTGATGCCGGGAAGGAACACCCCGATCAGGGTGGCGATGGTGACCGCGGTGCCCAGACCGACACCGACCGTCGCGGGGTCGATCCCAAAGGCGCGGGGCAGCGCAAGCGGGAACCAGCTCAGCGCCGCGGTCATCGCAACGGCCATCGCGAATATCGATCCGAAAATGCAGCCGAGCGTGCGACCATGCGCGCGCGCATAGGGCAGGAAGGCGAGGATCGGTTCGCTGCTACCTGCGTGCGCCGCTGGTGCGGGAGCCGCGCGTTTCGACAGCGGCATGGTCGCAACGAGCAGGAAGAACAGCGGGCCGGGCAGTGCGAGTGCCAACATGGCGATGCGCCAGTTGTCGAGGCCCGCGAGCGCTGATGGCAGGGTGCCGGGCGACGCTGCGAGCCATTCGAGCATCGCGCCGCCGAGCGCCACGCCGAGGCCGGCACCGAACAGGGTTCCCCCGTAGAAGATGAGGTTGGCGGCGTGACGTTTTCGCTCGGGAAAAAGGTCGGGAATGAGGGCATATACGATCGGCGCCAGCCCCGCCTCGCCGATCGCGATCCCCACCGTTCCCAGGAACAAACCGCCAAAACTGTTCTGAAACACGCAGAAGAAGGTTGCGGCCGACCATATGGCGACGCCGATCGCGAGGATCAGCCGGCGGCCGAAGCGGTCCGCGAGCCATCCCATCGGATAGTTCGCGACGCATGCGAACACCGCCATGCCGAGGCCCTGTAACATTCCCAGCTGAAGGTCGGTGAAGCCGAGCGATGTTTGCAGCGACGGCGCGATCAGGCTGAGCATCTGCCGCACCACCACCCCGAGCAGCGACGTCGTCATCAAAACGCCGAGGCCATACCAGGCCAGCATCACCATGCCGCGCGACTCGCTCGCGGGAGGCGGACCGGGTGCTTCGGTTTGCAAAGGGGCAAGCGGAAGCCGCGTGGCGATGCCCTTTGTTCCGCTTGTCATGCGTACCTCCCTTGCCGTCATTTTTCGCCCTCGACCGGTTACGGCAATCGCAAACATAAACAAGTTGACTTTATTGTAAAGTGAGCGGATGACGACGCCTATCGAGCGGGCGCCGTGGCAAGCCCATCGAATCTCGCCGCCAAAAAAGGCGCGGGCTGAGGAGCAGGATGATGGAATTTTCGGTACGGGCATCGCTCGAGCAATTCACCCTTGCGCACCCCGCAGGCGGGGCGCCGATCACGATCAGCGTAGCGGCGCCGGCGGTGGCGCCCGATGCGAATGTACCGATACTCTTTGTCGTTGATGGCGATCTCGTCTTCGGGATGGCCGCCGAGATTGCGCGCGCCATGTCGAGCGTCGGGGGCGTGCCCGCCCATTATGTCGTCGGCATCGGATATGACGCCGATTATGCCGCATTTCTAAAGTTGCGAACCGCCGATCTTACCCCGCCGCTGGCGGCACAGGCCCGCGAGGCGATGGGCGCGTTCGGCGCGATGATCGGCAGCGAGCGCAGCGGCGGGGCCGATGCCTTTCTGGCCTTTCTCGTGGATATGGTGATGCCCGAACTGGCGGTGCGCCATCCCCGGACGGTGGGCGGCGCACACATCTTGTTCGGGCATTCGCTGGGCGGGCTTTTCGCCGCCAATGCCCTGTTGACCCGGCCCGACAGCTTCTCTGCTTATGTCATCAGCAGCCCGTCGCTGTGGTGGGACGGATTTTCGGTCCTGCAAAAACTGCCCGCCTTTGCCGGCCGGCTGGCGGCGCTGCCCCGGCAGCCGCGGATCTTTGTCGATGTTGGCGGCAAGGAACAGGATCTGCCGACCCATGTGCCGCCCGAATTGGATGCCACGCTTGAGGAGGTGCGGGCGCAAATTCTGGCGTGCCGAATGGTCGATGCCGCGGTGGAATTTGCCGACGCGCTGACGGCGGCGGGCGCTTCGGTCCTGCGACGGATCGTGTTTGCCGAGGATGATCACATGTCGGTGGTGCCCGCCGCGCTTCTGCACGGCGCCCGCTTTGCGCTGGGACACGTGGGCTGAATGACAACAACCATAGAAATGGGGGGAAATATGCGGCGTTTCAAAACCATATTCGCGGGAACGGCCCTTGCCATCGTCATGGCGTCGCCCGGCGCGGCGCGGGCGCAATCTTCGGGCGATGCCGCCCCGGAAGCCGGGCGCGACCTGGGCAGCGGCGAGATTGTCGTGACCGCGCAAAAGCGCGAGGAGCGGCTGATCGATGTGCCGTCTGCGGTGACTGCGATCGGCGGCGCGACGCTGACCGAGCGCAATTTGACCCAGATCGAGGAAATCGCCGCGCATACGCCGGGCCTCAGCGTCAGCCAGACCGGGGTCGGCGTGCAGCTCACCCTGCGCGGGCTCAATGCGAGCGGGCAGGGGGCAACGACGGCGGTGCTGGTCGATGATGTTCCGCTGACGTCGGCATCTTCCTATCAGCAGACGACGACACCCAATTTCGATACCTATGATCTTCAGCGGATCGAGGTGCTGCGCGGGCCGCAGGGGACATTATATGGCGCCTCGGCCCTCGGCGGGCTCGTGAAATATGTCACCAAAGCCCCCAATCTGACGCGCTTCGAAGAGCGCGGGCAGGTGGAGGTCAGCGATGTCCGCGGCGGCCAGATCGGTGTGGCGGTGCGCGGCGCGGTCAATATCCCGATCATCGAAGATGCCGTTGCCATCCGCGTCTCGGGTCTCTTCGAACGCCTGCCGGGCTATATCGACAACAACCTGCGCGGTGACCGCAACGCCAATGGCGGCGAGCGCTATGGTATTCGCGGCTCGCTATTGTGGCAGGCCAGTCCCGATTTCAGCGTCCGGCTCGCCGCGATCTGGCAGCATGACGATCTGGACGCTGCGCCAACCGTCGAACTCGTC
>JAFKLV010000083.1:7175-10562 GCA_017304125.1 Sphingomonadales bacterium | reverse complement strand
GCCATCACCGCCGTCGCCACCGCGGCATTGAGGCTGTCGGCCTTGCCAAGCATCGGCAGTTTGACCAGCAGATCGCACGCCGCCTCATAGCCGTCGGGCAATCCCTGCGCCTCATTGCCGGTCAGCAGGAAGGTCGGGGCAGGGTAGGCGGGCGCGCGATAATCATGCTCGGTCTGCAGGCTGAGCCCGACCAGCGTCCCCGGCCCGGTGCGCAGCCACGCGAGGAACGGCTCCCACTCGCTGCGCACGACGGGGACGGTGAACAACGCCCCCATGCTCGCGCGCACCGCCTCGACCGAGAAGGGATCGACGCAATCGCCGATCAGGATCAGCCCGCCCGCGCCGACCGCATCGCCGGTGCGCAGGATCGTGCCGAGGTTGCCCGGATCGCGCAACCGCTCGGCGACCAGCCAGATCCCGGCCGTCGACCGGTCGAGCGTGTCGAGCGTGGTGGCGAATTCGTCGAACACCCCGACCACCGCCTGCGGGTTATCCTTGCCCGAAAGCTTCGAGAGGATGTCGGGCGTCGTTTCGATCGCCTCGCCCCCGGCATCCTCCACCGCGGCGATCAGCCGCCGGACCAGCGCGTGATGCGCGCTGGCGGCAGCGAAGAACAACAGGCGCGGGATGCGTCCCGTTTCATGCGCTTCGGTGAGGATGCGCAGCCCTTCGGCGAGGAACTGGCGCGACTCGCGGCGGTGGCGCTTGTCGCGCAGATCGCGGACATGCTTCACCAGCGGGTTGGAATATGCGGTGATCTGGCGGGGCATTAGGACCCGGGTGCGTTGTGCATGGAATGGATGGCAGCGAACCCCTCCTTGTGTCCCCGCGAAGGCAGGGACCCAGTCTGGGCTCCCGCCTTCGCGGGAGCACAAAGGGGGGGCGACGTGATCTCGATCAAGCGCACGACGCCTTAATCCTCGCCGAACTTGGCCTCGACGAGATCGACCATCGCCGCGACCACCTGTTCCGCGCCGTCGCCGATGGCGCTGATCACGATCGTGTCGCCCATCGCCGCGCCGAGCATCATCAGCCCCATGATCGAGGTGCCGGTGACGCTGGACGTGCCCTTGGCGACCTGCACCTGGATCGGCTGGGTCGAGGCGAGGGTGACGAATTTCGCGCTGGCGCGGGCGTGAAGGCCGCGGCGGTTGGTGATCTGCACCTCGCGCGAAACGGTCACGCAGCGGCCTCGCCGAGCACTTCGGAAGCGACCGAGATATATTTGCGCCCGGCCTCGCGCGCCGCGGCGACCGCGGCCACCACCGTCATCGCCTTGCGCGCGGATTCGAGCCGGATCAGCATCGGCAGGTTGATCCCCGCAATCACCTCGACCCGGCCGCGCTCCATCAGCGAGATGGCGAGGTTGGACGGGGTGCCGCCGAACAGATCGGTCAGCACGATCACGCCGCGGCCGCCGTCGACGGCTTCGATCGCCGCGCGGATATCGGCGCGGCGCGCCTCCATATCGTCATCGGGGCCGATCGCGACGGTCCGCACCTGCTTTTGCGGCCCGACGACATGCTCCATCGCGGTGACGAATTCGTCCGCAAGGCGCCCATGCGTCACGAGCACCAGGCCGATAAGTTGCTTACTAAGGTCGTTCATTGCCCCGTCGGGTGTCCTTCAAGCGCATCCTGCGGCGCTGCCGCGAGGTCACGATGGGCGACCGTGGGCGAAAATCCCGCGTTACGCAACCGCTCTGCGACCCGCTCCGCGATATGCACCGACCGGTGTCTCCCGCCGGTACAACCAAATGCGATCGTAACATAGGATTTCCCCGTCGCGATGTAACGGGGGACGAGCTGGAGCAGCAGCTCCTCGATCCGCCGCACCGCATCGGCATAAGCCGGGTCGGCCGCGATATAGGCTGCGACATCGGCGTCGAAGCCGGTGCCGGGGCGAAGCGCGGGTTCCCAATGCGGATTGCGCAGGAAGCGCATGTCGAACACGAGGTCGGCATCGTTGGGCAGCCCGCGCGCAAAGCCGAACGACATCACCGAGAGGATCGTTTCGCTGAGCCCGGCACGCGAGAAAGCGGCGCGAATCTGTTGTGCCAACGCCTGGGAATTGAAGCTGGACGTGTCGATCAGCCGATTGGCCCAGCGCTTGAGCGGCGCGAGCAATTCGCGTTCGCGTTCGATCCCGTCGCGCGCCGGGCGATCCTGCGCCAGCGGGTGACGGCGACGGGTTTCGTCGTAGCGTCGCGCCAGTTCGTCCGAATCGCATTCGAGGAACAAGGTGCCGATTTCATATTTGCCCTTGCCGCGCAGCCGCTCGACCTGATCGACCACCTGATCGGCATCGAAATCGCGCGTCCGGGCGCCGATGCCGAGCGCCAGCGGGCGCGCCATGCCTTCGGTGCCTTCCGGCGGGAGCGCATTGAGCAGGCGATCGAGCAGCGAGAGCGGCAGATTGTCCACCACCTCCCAGCCGAGATCTTCGAGCGTCTTGAGCACGGTGGACTTGCCCGCGCCGGACATGCCGGTGACGAGCAGAATTTCGGGAGGCGGGTTCACGATTCTATCCGGCGTATGGCGAGTTCGACCTTGATCGCAGCCGATAGCTCGAACGGGTCGAGCGCGATAGCTGGAATGGGGCGACCGGCAAGGAGATGCGTCCGCGGTTCGGGCATGCGCTCGACTGGCGCATCGAGCAGCACCGCGAGCGCGACGGGCGCGGCGGGAAGGTGCGGCAGATCGACGATGCCCAGCCCGCGCACCTCGATCCGCCCGGCGATCGTCGCCGGCGGGCTGGCGATCAGCTCGTCCGGGGTGGCGGTGAGATCGGTGTAATCGTCCGATACCAATATCGCGCCGCGATCGATCAGCCGGAGCGCGAGATCGGATTTGCCGGCGCCCGACGGGCCGATCAACAGCACCGCGCGGCCCGCGATCGCCACCGTCGAGGCGTGAACTGTTTGTTGCCCGCTCATCGCGCGCCATAGGGCAAGGGCAGGCGGACGACGAAGCGCGCGCCGCTCAGCCGGTCCTCGCGCGACTGGACGCTGATCGTGCCCGCATGTGCCTCGACGATCGTCCGCGCGATCGCGAGACCAAGCCCGGAATGCTGGCCGAATGCCTCGTCCTGCGGGCGGATCGACTGGAAGCGGCGGAAGATCGCCTCGCGCGCATCTTCTGGCACGCCGGGGCCTTCATCCTCGACCCGCACTTCGAGCATGCCATCCACCGGATGCGCGGCGATCGCGATCAGCCCGCCATCGGGAGAGAAAGACAAGGCGTTGTCGATGAGGTTCTCGAAGACGCGCTCCAGCCGTGCGCCCTCGCCATTGGCAATCAGCGACTCGCCCTCGAGGCGATCGAAATGAATGCGCACATCGCGCTCGATCCCGCGGTCGCGGCGCTGGGTGATCATCCCGTCGATCAT
>JAFKLV010000083.1:0-7162 GCA_017304125.1 Sphingomonadales bacterium | reverse complement strand
ATCGCGCCGATATCGACCGGCTCGAATTTGGCACGGCTGAGCTGTGCGTCGAGCCGTGAGGCTTCGGAAATGTCACTGATAAGCCGGTCGAGCCTGTGCACATCGTCGCGGACGATCGCCAGCAGGCGTTCCTGCAACGCGGGATCCTTGACCCGCCCCAGCCCGTCGACCGCGGAGCGCAGCGAGGCGAGGGGGTTCTTCAATTCATGCGCAAGATCGGCGGCAAAGGCTTCGGTCGCATCGATCCGCGCGCGCAGCGCGAGGCTCATGTCGGAGAGCGCGCGGGCGAGAAGACCGATCTCGTCCTTGCGTTCGGGAAGCCGCGGCACGACCACTTCCCGCGCACGACCCAGCCGGACGCGCACCGCGGCGCGCGCCAGCCGCCGCAGCGGGCGCACGATCGTCCGCGCGAGGAACAGGGACAGCAGGATCGAGACGATCGTCACCGTCAGCAGCACGAGGCTGAGCCGGTAACGCTCGATCCGCACCGTCTGGGTGATATCACGTGCATTGACCGCGGTGAGCACCGCCGCGCCGTCGAGCAACGGGGCGGCGGCGGTGATCACCGGGGTACGATCGGGCGCGCGCCACACCGTCGCGGCGGCATGACCCGATTGCGCGGTCAGCACATCGGGCCAGTCGCGGCCATTCTCGCGCTCGCGATAGAGCGGCGGGCGGACCGCACCGACCACTGTATCGATTCCGGCATCGAGCAGCCGCGCGATCTGCTGCCCGCGCCCGTCCTTGTCGGGATCGTGGAGCTGGAAGTTGCGCCGCCCGAGCGCGCGGCTGTCGACGATCAGCTTCCCGTTCGAACCATAGAGCCGGATACGCGTGCCGGTATCGCGGGCGAGCTGCTCGATCAGCGGGTTGCGCAGATCGGGGGTGACGGTCTGCAGCGCCTCGGCGATGAGTCGCGCCTCGCGCATCGCTTGCTCGGTACGATTGTCGAGGATGCGGGCACGGTACGAGTCGAGGTAGAAGAATCCCCCCGCCAGCAGCAGCAAGGCGAAGATATTCACCGCAAGAATCCGGCGAGTCAGCGAGACCCTGCCGGACCAGCGCAGCGCTAAATCGCTGCCCTCACTCCTCGGAGAAACGATATCCGGCGCCATAGAGCGTCTCAATCGCATCAAATTCGGAATCGACCTCACGGAACTTCCGCCGCACGCGCTTGATGTGCGAGTCGATCGTGCGGTCATCGACGTAAATATCGTCCTGATAGGCCGCATCCATCAGCTGATTGCGCGTGCGCACGATCCCGGGACGTTGGGCCAGAGTCTCAAGGATTAAGAATTCGGTGACGGTCAGCGTCACCGCATTGCCGCCCCAGGTGACCCGGTGCCGGGCCGGATCCATCACCAGCCGTCCGCGTTCGAGCGGGCCCTGCGATTCCTCCGGCTCGGTGCCTTCGGGTGCCTGCGCCAGCTCGGCACGGCGCAGGATCGCGCGGATGCGCGCGATCAGCAGCCGCTGGCTGAACGGCTTGGCGATATAATCGTCCGCGCCCATCGCAAGGCCAAGCGCCTCATCCAGCGCATCGTCCTTACTTGTCAGGAAAATAACCGGAATTTGGCTCTTTTCGCGGAGCCGCCGCAGCAGCTCCAGCCCGTCCATTCGCGGCATCTTGATATCGAAGATCGCGAGGTCGGGCGGGTTCTCGATCAGCGCCTTGAGCGCGGTTTCCCCGTCCGAATAGACACGGGTGAGGAACCCCTCGGTCTGCAGCGCGATCGAGACCGAGGTCAGAATGTTCCGGTCGTCGTCGACGAGGGCGATCGTTGCCGTCATGCGTAACCGACTAGTCCAAAGACGGAACAGGCTCAATGCCGCATCGTTTGACGCGACGGGGCGCTGATCCTATGCGAAATCGGTCCCCCAGCAATGGGGAAGTCCTTAGGTTTTTAGGGGAAGAATGGTGAGCGATCGTATTCCGGCTTCGGGCCTCGAGGCACAGGGAATTGAGACGCGCGCGACGTTGCACTGGAATCTGGTGACCGCGCAGCTGGTGGAAACCGCCGTGGCACGGGGCGAGGGCCATCTGGCCGCCGACGGCCCGCTGGTGGTCGAAACCGGGCCGCACACCGGCCGCTCCGCGCAGGACAAGTTCATCGTCAAGGATGCCGAAACCGCCGACACGGTGTGGTGGGGCAAGAGCAACAAGGCGATGGAGCCGGCGCAATTCGCCGCGCTCAAGGCCGATTTCCTCGCCGCGCTGGGCGAGAAGAAGGACCTGTTCGTCCAGGATCTGTTCGGCGGGTCGCAGCCGCAATATCGCGTCCGCGTCCGCGTGATCAACGAGCTGGCGTGGCACAATCTGTTCATCCGCACGATGCTCGTCCGCCCGGGGGAGCATGAGCTGAAGGGCTTCGAGGCCGATTATACGATCATCGACCTGCCCAGCTTCCGCGCCGATCCGGCGCGTCACGGCTGCCGTTCGGAAACGGTGATCGCGGTCAATTTCACCGAGAAGCTGATCCTGATCGGCGGCACCCGCTACGGCGGCGAGATGAAGAAATCGGTGTTCGGGCTGCTCAACTATCTGCTCCCGCCGCAGGGCGTGATGCCGATGCATTGCTCGGCCAACATGGGCCCGGACGGTTCGACCGCGGTGTTCTTCGGCCTCTCGGGCACGGGCAAGACGACCCTGTCGGCAGACGCCAGCCGCACGCTGATCGGCGACGACGAGCATGGCTGGTCGGATACCGCCGTGTTCAACTTCGAGGGTGGCTGCTATGCCAAGATGATCCGCCTGTCGGCCGAGGCCGAGCCGGAAATCTTCGCCACCACCAAGCGTTTCGGCACGGTGCTCGAGAATGTCGTGATGGACCCCGATGCGCGCACGCTCGATCTCGACGATGCGACGCTCGCCGAGAACAGCCGCGGCGCCTATCCGATCGATTTCATCCCCAACGCCTCCAAGGAGAATATGGGGGGCGTGCCCAAGAATATCGTGATGCTGACGGCGGACGCTTATGGCGTGCTGCCGCCGATCTCGAAGATGACGCCGGATCAGGCGATGTATCACTTCCTCTCTGGCTATACCGCGCGCGTCGCGGGGACCGAGATCGGCGTGACCGAGCCCGATGCGACCTTCTCGACCTGCTTCGGCGCGCCGTTCATGCCGCGTCACCCGTCGGTCTACGGCAATCTGCTCAAGGAGCGGATCGCCAAGGGCGGGGTCGATTGCTGGCTGGTCAACACCGGCTGGACCGGCGGTAAATATGGCGTCGGCAGCCGCATGCCGATCAAGGCCACCCGTGCGCTGCTCAATGCCGCGCTCGACGGCAGCCTCAACAATGCCGAATTCCGCACCGATCCGAATTTCGGTTTCGCGGTGCCGGTGAGCGTGCCGGGGGTCGATCCGACGATCCTCGACCCGCGCGCGACCTGGCCGAATGCCGCCGATTATGACGCGACCGCGGCCAAGCTCGTCGACCTGTTCAACGAGAATTTCGCGCAATTCGTCGATCACGTCGACGATGGCGTCCGCCAATCGGCGCCGAAGACCGCCCAGCCGGCCTGATCTTGCTCGCGCTCGCCCGGCGGCGCTGCTAGAGTGCAGCCGCCGGGGGGCGCTTAGCGAGGTTAGACCTTATGGGACTTATCGACACCATCTTGAGCCAACTCGGGTCGAACGTTGACGTCGCCAATCTGGCCACCAAGGTCGGGTTGCCGCAGGATCAGGTCGAACAGGCGATCGCCGCGCTGAGCCAGGCGCATACCGAGCCCGGCGACACGGTCGAGGGCGCGGCGCAGACCACCGGGCTGCCCACCGATACGCTGCAGCAGATCGTCGGCCATATCGGCGGCGAGGGCTCGCTCGCCCAGTTCGCGCAGATCATCGGCGCGACCGGCGGTGCGGCAGGCGAAGGCGGTGAGGGTGGCGCCGGCGGGCTGCTATCCGGGCTTGCCGGGAAGCTCTTCGGCCGCTGAGGTCAACGGCTCCAGCCGGAGCACGCCGTTCTCGACGGCGACGATCCGCATATGCGTGCCGGCGGCGGCATCAGGCCCCGTCGCCGGCCATGTGCCGTCGCCCAGCACCGCGCGACCGGTGCCGTCGCTGATCGGCTCCGCGACGACCACGGTCGCCCCGACGACGCGCGCGGCGCGATCGTTGAGCAACGGGTCGCTCGTCTCGACCGGATAGTCGCGATACCAGCGGCGCCCGATCAGCACCGACACCACGCTCCACGCGGCGAAGCTGCCGCCCTGCACGATCAGCGGCAGGTCGGGCAGCGCGAAGGTCGCCAGCCCGGTGATCGCCGCGGCAATGGCGAGGAAAATCAGGAACACGCCGGGGATCGCCAGTTCGGCGATGCCCAGAGCGACCGCCGCGACGACCCAGGCCGCCGCGGCGTGATGCGCGAAATCGTCGATCATCATTTTTGCTCAGGCAGGCCCTTCACGCGCGGCACCGAACGGTCGGCCGGCAATGCCGGGGGCGTCGCGCCGCTTCCCGCCGCTGCCGCGGTCGACGAAGGCTGTTGAGCCAGCGCGTCGCGCGCCAGTTCGCCGATCCCGCCCAGCGTGCCGATCAGTTGCGTCGCCTCGACCGGGAACAGGATCGTCTTGGCGTTGGTGGAGGTGGCAAATTTGCCGACCGCTTCGACATATTTCTGCGCGATGAAATAGTTGAGCGACTGGCTCGATCCCTTTTCGATCGCATCGGAGACCAATTGCGTCGCCTTGGCCTCGGCCTCTGCCGCGCGCTCGCGCGCCTCGGCGTCGCGGAAGGCGGATTCGCGCCGTCCCTCGGCCTCGAGGATGCGGGCCTGCTTCTGCCCCTCGGCGCGCAGGATCTCGGACGCGCGCGAGCCTTCGGCATCGAGGATGTTGGCGCGCTTCTCGCGCTCGGCCTTCATCTGCCGCGCCATCGCGTTGACGATATCCTGCGGCGGGCGGATGTCCTTGATCTCGACACGGGTGATCTTGACCCCCCAGGGCGTCGTCGCGTGATCGACCACCGAGAGCAGCCGCGCGTTGATCTCGTCGCGCTTCGAGAGGGTCTCGTCGAGGTCCATCGCGCCCATCACGGTGCGCAGGTTGGTCGTGACGAGGTTGAGCAACGCGACATAGAGGTCGCTCACCTCATAGGCCGCCTTGGGCGCATCGAGCACCTGGAAGAACACCACCCCGTCGGTGGAGATCATCGCATTGTCCTTGGTGATGATCTCCTGCCCGGGGATATCGATCACCTGCTCCATCATGTTCACCCGCCGCCCGACGCGGTAGAAAAAGGCGGGGTAGAAATTGAAGCCGGGGGCTGCTGTGGCGGTGTAGCGACCGAAATGTTCGATCGTATATTGATAGCCTTGGCGGACGATCTTGATACTCGTCATGAGGTAGAGCAGCACCAGTGCGAGCAGCATGAGCGCGGCGGTCGTCGCCATATGTTTGGTTTCCTCTCCGGCGTTTGGTCCGCAATATAATCACCTGCTTGGCGGCGGCCTAGGCCAAGCTGCGCAAATATGAACGACCCGCTTTGGAGCATGAGCCGGGCGTGATGATTCCTTATTAACGCTGCACGCCCTAGCGAAACCGCGTTCGTGCGGTTACATGGCCCGCCACTTCCTCCACGCAAGCAGGATTCGGCACGCTTATGGACATCCGCCTCGGTCTCACTTTCGACGATGTCCTTTTGGTGCCAGCCGAATCGGCCGTGCTACCGAGCGCCGCCGACACCCGGACCCAAGTGACGCGCGGCATCGCGCTCAATATCCCGATCCTCTCGTCCGCGATGGACACCGTCACCGAGGCCGATATGGCGATCGTGATGGCGCAACTCGGCGGGCTCGGGGTGCTTCACCGCAACCTGACCGTCGAGGAGCAGGTCGCCGCGGTGCGCCAGGTCAAGCGCTTCGAGAGCGGGATGGTGGTCAATCCGATCACGATCGCGCCCGATGCGACGCTCGCCGACGCGCAGACCCTGATGGTCCAGCATCGTATCAGCGGCATTCCGGTTGTGGAGGCCAATGGCCGGCTGGTCGGCATTCTCACCAACCGCGATGTGCGGTTTGCCGAAAACCCGCTTCAGCCTGTCAGCGAACTGATGACCCACGAGAATCTCGCCACGGTGAAGACCGGCGTCGGGCAGGAGGAGGCGCGCCGCCTGCTCCACCAGCGCCGGATCGAGAAATTGCTGGTGGTCGACAACGATTATCGCTGCGTCGGGCTGATCACGGTCAAGGATATCGAGAAAGCGGTCACTTATCCCGATGCGACCAAGGATGCGGCGGGCCGGCTGCGTGTCGCCGCGGCGACGACGGTGGGCGACAAGGGCTTTGCACGCACCGAGGCGCTGGTCGATGCCGAATGCGATCTGATCGTGATCGATACCGCACACGGCCATAACCGCGACGTCGGGCTGGCGGTCGAGCGGGTCAAGAAGCTGTCCAATTCGGTGCAGGTCGTCGCGGGCAATGTCGCGACTGGCGAGGCGGCGCGCGCGCTGATCGGCTCGGGTGCGGACGGGATCAAGGTCGGCATCGGGCCGGGGTCGATCTGCACCACGCGGATCGTCGCCGGGGTCGGCGTGCCGCAGCTCACTGCGGTGATGGATTGCGCCGAGGCCGCGGCGAAGGAAGGCGTGCCGGTGATCGCCGACGGCGGGCTGCGCACCTCGGGCGATCTCGCCAAGGCGCTCGCCGCCGGCGCTTCGACCTGCATGGTCGGCTCGCTGCTCGCCGGGACCGAGGAAGCGCCGGGCGAAACCTTCCTTTATCAAGGGCGTGCCTACAAATCCTATCGCGGGATGGGAAGCGTCGGCGCGATGGGCCGCGGCTCGGCCGATCGTTATTTCCAGGGCGATATCAAGGATCAGCTCAAGCTGGTGCCGGAAGGGATCGAGGGGCAGGTCGCCTATAAGGGGCCGGCGCGCGACGTGATCCACCAGCTCACCGGCGGGATCAAGGCGGCGATGGGCTATACCGGCTCGGCGACGATCCCCGATCTCCAGCGTCGTGCGCAATTCGTCCAGATCACCGGCGCGGGGCTGAAGGAGAGCCACGTCCACGACGTGACGATCACCCGCGAGGCACCGAACTACCCGACACGATGACACCCGGCGCACGCGTTCAGGCGGCCATCGAGCTGCTCGACCAGATCATCGCTGCCGCGCACGAGGGCGGGGCGGCGGCGGACACGCTCGTCCAGCGCTATT
>JAFKLV010000082.1 GCA_017304125.1 Sphingomonadales bacterium | reverse complement strand
CACGCTCTATATCGACACGCTGATCGGCGCGGATACGGTCAATACCGTGCCGCCCAAGACGCTCGATGCGTTCCGCGATCACGGCAATGTCGCCGAGACGCTGACCCAGGACGTTGACGGCGCGCGTAAGGTGATGGCCGATGCCGAGCGGCTCGGGCTCGATCTCGACGGCGTGACGGACCTGCTGGTGGCCGAGGGCGTGCACGCCTTCATCCACTCGTTCGACGACCTGCTGGGGGCGATCGCGGCCAAGCATCCGGCCGCCGCCTGACCTCGTCACTATTCATTTCTTGCCGTCATGCCGGACTTGATCCGGCATCCAGAGCCACAAGCGATGGCGTGTGGGGCTCTGGATGCCGGGTCGAGCCCGGCATGACGGCGAAAGAGGATGGACTGGCGCGCCTCATCGGAACGATATCCGCACCCGGCGATTGAGTCGGGGCGGTAGTGGCGGAGGGATCAGCAATGAAGATCGGCATCGTCGGCCTTGGCCGGATGGGCGGAAATATCGCACGGCGGCTGATGCGCGGCGGGCATCAATGCGTCGTGTGGGATCGTAACGCCGATGCGGTGAAGGAACTGGCCGGCGAGGGCGCGATCCCCGCGGCCTCGCTGGACGATATGCGCGGGTTGCTCGCCGATCCGGCGATCTGGTGGGTGATGCTCCCCGCCGGCGACCCGACCGAACAGACCGTCGCCGCGATCGGCGCGCAGGCCGCGCCCGGCACGATCGTGATCGACGGCGGCAACACCTTCTGGAAGGATGATATCCGCCGCGCGACCGCGCTCGCCGAAAAGGGCGTGCATTATGTCGATGTCGGCACCTCGGGCGGGGTGTGGGGGCTCGAGCGCGGCTTCTGCATGATGATCGGCGGCGAGCAGGCCGCGGTGGACCTGCTCGATCCGATCTTCGACACGCTGGCGCCGGGCGCGGGGAGCGTGCCGCGCACCCCCAATCGCAACCCCGCCGAGGGCGAGGACCCGCGCGCGGAAAAAGGCTATATCCACGCCGGCCGCCCCGGTGCGGGCCATTTCGTCAAGATGGTCCACAACGGTATCGAATATGGGCTGATGCAGGCCTATGCCGAGGGCTTCGACGTGCTCGCCGGGCGCAATGCGGCGAGCCTGCCCGAAGCGGAGCGGTTCGAGTTCAACCTGCCCGATATCGCCGAAGTGTGGCGGCGCGGGTCGGTGATCTCGTCGTGGCTGCTCGACCTGACCGCCACCGCTTTGGCGGGGGATCATGATCTGTCGCATTATTCCGGCGACGTGGCGGATTCGGGCGAGGGGCGCTGGACGATCGATGCGGCGATGGAGCAATCGACCCCGGTGTCGGTGCTGACCACCGCCTTGTTCGCGCGCTATCGCAGTCGGGTCGATCATCTGTTCGGCGAGAAATTGCTCTCCGCGATGCGCTATGGCTTCGGCGGGCATATCGAGCGCCCCGAATGACGCTCGTGGTGTGCGATGTCGACGGCACGTTGGTCGACAAGCAGAAGCAGCTCACCGAAGCGACGATCGCCGCGGTGGCGCGGCTTCGGGCGCGCGGTTTCGGCTTCACGCTGATCAGCGCGCGGCCGATCTCCGGGATGATGGCGCTGGCCGAGCGGCTCGCGCTCGACGTGCCGATGGGGGCGTTCAACGGCGGGATCGTGTTCCGCCGCGACGGCTCGATCGCCGAGCATCATGTGATCTCGCCCGAGGTGGCGCGCGGGGTGTTCGATGCGGTGGGCGATGCCCCGGTCGATCGCTGGGTGTTCGCCGACGACCGCTGGTATGCCTCGACCGATCAGGGCGTGCATGTCGACCATGAGCGCGTCGCCTCGGCGCAGGAGCCGATCGTGCGCGCCGGGTTCGACGATCTGCTCGACCGGGCGGACAAGATCACCTTCGTCAGCGATGACGCCGCCTTGCTCGCCGGGCTGGCGGAGCGGGTGAAGCCTTTCGCCGCGCAGGCGACGATCGTCCAGTCGCAGGTCTATTATCTCGATGTCACCGCGCGCGCCGCCAACAAGGGCGATGGCATCGCCGCACTGGCGCATGCGATCGGGGTGCCGCTCGCCAAGACGATCGCGATCGGCGATCAGGCCAACGATCTGGCGATGTTCGCGCGCGCCGGGCGCTCCATCGCCATGGGCAATGCCACCGATGCGGTGAAGGCGCAGGCGAGCGATGTGACCACCGCCAATGATGCGGACGGCGTGGCGCATGCGATCGACAATCTGATCCTCGGGAGGATGATGTGAAGCGGCTGGTGGCGTTCGATCTCGACGGCACGCTCGCCGAGAGCAAGCAGGCGATCCAGCCTGACATGGCCGAAGCGCTGGCCGATCTGCTCACCGTTGCCGATGTCGCGGTGATCTCGGGTGGAGACTGGCCGCAGTTCGACAAGCAGGTCGCCTCGCAGCTGCCGGCGCGCGCCGATCGCGCCAAACTGTGGCTGATGCCGACCACGGGGACCAAGCTCTACACCTTCCGCGACGGCGCATGGGGCGTGGTCTATGCCGAGCTGTTCTCCGATGCGGAGAAGCGCAAGATCATCGACGCGTTCAACGCCAGCCTCGACGCGACCGGCTTCGTGCCGGGGCAGACCTGGGGCGAGCGGATCGAGGATCGCGGCAGCCAGATCACCTTCTCCGCGCTCGGCCAGCAGGCACCGCTGGAAGCGAAGGAGAAATGGGATCCCGATTTCGCCAAGCGCCGGGTGATCCAGGCCGATCTGCGCCAGCGGCTGCCCGGCCTTGCGATCAATATGGGCGGGTCGACCTCGATCGATATCACCCGCGAGGGGGTCGACAAGGCCTATGGGTTGAAGCGGCTGCGCGACGAGAGCGGGATCGCGCTCGATGCGATGATGTTCGTCGGCGATGCGATCTTCCCCGGCGGCAATGACTATCCGGCGAAAGAACTCGGGCTCGACACGGTGCGGGTGCGCGATCCGCAGGATACGCTTGGGGTGATCGCGACCGTGGTGGCCTGCCAGAAGTAAACTTGAGCCGGTGGCTCAATGACCCTCGGCGATGATCGCCTCGGCGCGCTCGCGTAGCCGTTCCACTGCAGCAGCGTGGATGCCGGGGGTCGAGACGATCACCCCGAAGGCGCGCGGATCGGGCTTGTTGAAGGTCAGCGGCGCGCCGAACGCGTCGCTCGTTGCCGCGCCGGCCTCAGCGGCGATCAAAGCGGCGGCGGCGATATCCCATTCATTGCCCCAGCGCAGAGTCGCGACCAGATCGGCGCGGTCGTCCGCGACCATTGCCATCCGCAGCGCTATCGAATTGGGCTTTTCCACCGCCACCAGATCGCGATCGACCTTGGGCAAGGCATCGGTCGGCACGCGCGCGCCGGGGAAGATCTTGCGATCGCCGGCATGCACCGCGACGCCGTTGAGCGTCGCGCCCAGCCCCAGCCCGGCACGCCACGCTTCGTTGCGGGCAGGGGCGTCGAGCACCGCGAGCACCGACTGGCCATGCTCGACCAGCGCGATCGACACCGCCCAGCCGGGGCGGCCGCGGATATAGTCGCGCGTGCCGTCGATCGGGTCGACCACCCAGATGCGGTCGCGCGTCAGCCGCTCGGCGCTGTCGGCGGTTTCCTCGGAAAGCCAGCCGGCGTCGGGGAGCAACGCGGTCAGCCGCGCCCGGAGCATCGCGTCGATATCGAGATCGACCTCGCACACCGGGCTGCCCGGCACCTTTTCCCAGCGCGCGAAATCGGTCCGCCAGCGCGCCATGGCGAGCGCCCCGGCTTCGCGGGCGACCCCCGCGACCGCCTCGGTGAGCCGCGCGTCAGCCACCCGCGACCGTCATCCCGTCGATGCGCAACGTGGGGACATTGGTGCCGTAGCGAAATTCGAGATCGTTGGCCGGGGTCAGCGCGAGGAACATGTCCTTGAGATTGCCCGCGACGGTGAATTCGGCAACCGGGCGGGTGATCTCGCCATGCTCGATCAGGAAGCCCGCTGCGCCGCGGCTGTAATCGCCGGTGACGCCGTTGACCCCGTGGCCGATCAATTCGGTGACATAGACCCCGCTGACGATGTCCGCGATCAGCGTTTCGACCGGGACATGCCCGGCGTCGAGATAGAGGTTGCTGGTCGACACCCCCGGCGCGCCGCCGACGCCGCGTGCGGCATGGCCGGTCGGCTCCATCCCGAGCTGGCGGGCCGAGGCCGAATCGAGCAGCCATGTCTCCAGCACGCCATCCTCGACCAGCGAAATGGGGGAGACGGGCAGTCCCTCGCCGTCGAACGGGCGCGAGCGCAGGCCGTGCGGGCGATGCGGATCGTCGCAGATGCGGATGCCCGCGGCGAACACCCGCGTGCCGAGTGCATCGAGCAGGAAGCTCGTCTTGCGTGCGATCGACGAGCCGGAGATCGCGCCCGTCAGATGCCCGAGCAGCCCGGCGCCGACGCGCGGATCGAGCACCACCGGCATCGGGCCGCTCTCGACCCGGCCGGGATCGAGCCGCGCCACTGCGCGCTCGCCCGCCTCGCGCCCGATCGTCTCGGGCGAATTGAGCCGTTGGCGATGGCGCGCCGAGTGGAAGGCATAATCGCGCTGCATCCCGCCGCCCTCGCCGGCGATCACGCTGGCGGAGAGGCCAAAGCCGGTCGTGGCATAGCCACCGGCAAAGCCGTGGCTGGTGGCGAGCGCGATCACGCTGCGCGAGGCGCTGGCGCCGCCGCCCTCGCTGTTGGTGACGCCGGACACCGCGCGCGCGGCATCTTCGGTCGCAGCGGCGATTTCGCGCAATTCGGCGGGGGAAATGTCGGCAGGATCGGCAAGGTCGAGCGCGGGCGGCGCGCCGCGGAGCAAGCGATCCTCGGGCGCGAGCCCGGCCCAGCGATCCTCGGGCGCCTCACGCGCCATGGCCACCGCGCGCTCGACCAGCGCGTCCATTGCCTGTGACGACAGATCGGAGGTCGAGACGCTGGCCGAGCGATGCCCGACGAACACCCGCAGCCCGAGGTCCTCGCTCTCCGACCGCCCGACATCCTCGAGCTTGCCGAGCCGGACCGAGACTTCGCTCGACGCATCGGCGGCGAAAATGGCGTCGGCGGCATCCGCGCCCGCGCGAACCGCGCGCGCCACGATATCCTGAGCGCGATCACGCGCCTGATCGGAAGTAAGCATGGCGGGGACTTAGGCGCGTTCGTCCCAAAGTCCAGACCATCCGTGCGCGCGTGGTGATGGAGCGGTGGGCTGGGACGCATAATCCACGTCACCCCGGCCTTGAGCCGGGGCCCATCGTGCCGCACGTTCTGCGGTTAGAGCCTCTTGTCCTGCGCCTGCCTCCCGACGGACCCCGGCTCAAGGCCGGGGTGACGGAGCGTGGGCGGCATCGGAGAAGATCACCACGCGCCATGCCCTTGCCGGCCGGCGCGATGCTCGGCGATGCGGCGGCGGGTGGCGGGGGAGGTGCCTTCGGGCAGCGCGTCGGGCGCGAACCAGCTGGCCTCGGCGATCTCGCGCGGGTCGGCGGCGCGCAATGTCGCGGGATCGGCGACGTGCGCGACGAACACCATGACATGATCGTCCTTCGCCTGGCTGCGATTGTGATAGACGCCGAGCAGTCCGGCGATCGCGACATCCGCCAGCCCGACTTCCTCGATCAGCTCGCGGCGGATCGCATCCTCGGCGCTTTCGCGCTTGTCGACGCCGCCGCCGGGCAGATACCAGCCATGGATATAATGATGCCGGACCAGGGCGATGCGCCCCGCCGCCTCGGTCAGCAGCGCGCGCACCCCGAAGGTGCGCGGGCGTGCCACCCGCCACCACAGCCGCATCGCGCGACCGGCAATCCGGTAGCGCAACGCGACCAATGGTTCAGGCCTCGATCGAAACGCTCAGGAAGCTCGGCACCGGTCCGTTCCAGCCGCCATCTTCTTTGGCGACGGGCGCATCGTCACGCCGTTCGCGCTGGCGGCGCGGTTCGGGTGTGCGTTCGGCCTTCTGGGGGGGCTTTTCGGCGGGCCGGCGCGCGCTGCGCGGTGCTTCCTGCGCTTGCGGGGTCTCGTCGGCGCGGGGGCGACGGCCGCGCCGCGGGCGTTCCTCGCGCGCTGCCGGGCGATCCTCCGCCGCTTCGGCCGCAGGTGCGGCGAGGCGGGGGATCTTCTGCCCGGTAAGCTTCTCGATATTATCGATATTCTCTTCGTCGTCCTTGCCGATCAGCGTATAGGCAACGCCGGTCGCGCCCGCCCGGCCGGTGCGGCCGATGCGGTGGACATAATCGTCGGGATGCCACGGTGCGTCGAAGTTGAAGACGTGGCTGACGCCCTTGATGTCGAGCCCGCGCGCCGCGACGTCGGACGCGACGAGGATGTTGATATCGCCCTGCTTGAACCGGTCGAGCTCGGCGAGCCGCGCCGGCTGCTCCATGTCGCCATGGATTTCGCCCGAGGCGAAGCCGTGCTTCTTGAGGCTCTTGTTGAGCTCGCGCACCGTCGTCTTGCGGTTGCAGAAGATGATCGCGGTGCGCACCTCATCGCCGCGCAACAGGCTGCGCAGCGTGTCGCGCTTGTCGAACGCCGATCCCTTCACCGGCACCAGATATTGCGTGATGTTGGTGTTGGTGGTCGCGGGGCGCGCAACTTCGATCGTCTTGGGATTGCTGAGGAAGCGATCCGCCAGTTTCTTGATCGGCGGCGGCATCGTCGCGGAGAAGAGCAGGGTCTGGCGGGTGGCGGGCAGCTTGGTGCAGATCGTCTCGATATCGGGGATGAACCCCATGTCGAGCATCCGGTCCGCCTCGTCGATCACCAGCAGGTTGCACCCGGTGAGCAGGATCTTGCCGCGCTCGAACAGGTCCATCAGCCGGCCCGGCGTGGCGATCAGCACGTCGACGCCCTTTTCCAGCGCCTTGACCTGATCGCCCATCTGCACGCCGCCGATCAGCAGCGCCATCGAGAGCTTGTGATATTTGCCGTATTTCTCGAAATTCTCCGCCACCTGCGCGGCGAGTTCGCGGGTCGGCTCGAGGATCAGGCTGCGCGGCATCCGCGCCCGGCTGCGGCCGTGGGCGAGGATGTCGATCATCGGCAGCACGAACGAGGCGGTCTTGCCGGTGCCCGTCTGCGCGATGCCGATGATGTCGCGCATCATCAGCACCGAGGGGATGGCCGAAGCCTGGATCGGGGTCGGCTCGTTATAGCCGGTATCGGCCACGGCGCGAAGCAGTCCATCTGACAGGCCGAGAT
>JAFKLV010000081.1:7263-9511 GCA_017304125.1 Sphingomonadales bacterium | reverse complement strand
GCACCGGCTGGCAGGCGATCGGGAAGCGGGATTAAGGCAACCCGTCACCCCGGCCTTGAGCCGGGGTCCATCGGGAGGCAGGCGCAGGACCAGAGGCTCTTGCGTTAGAGTGTGCGGCACAATGGACCCCGGCTCAAGGCCGGGGTGACGGTTGTGATTTGAGGCAAGGAAAGCCAATCTGCATCCTTGGCCTTCGCCGAGGCTGAACGGCGGCCCATGGGGGGCTTGCGGCGGTGCAGCGAATCGGCGTAACATATGTTACGGTAGATGAGGGGAGAGTGGCATGCTCAAGACGCGGTTCACCGAGGCGTTCGGGATCGACTATCCGATCGCGCAGGGCGGGATGCAGTGGGTCGGTCGCGCGCCGCTCGTCGCCGCCGTGGCCAATGCCGGCGCATTGGGGTTCATCACCGCGCTGACCCAGCCGACGCCCGAGGCGCTGGCGAAGGAGATCGCGCGCTGCCGCGATCTGACCGACAAGCCGTTCGGCGTGAACCTCACGATCCTGCCGACGATCACCCCGCCGCCTTATGCCGAATATCGCCGCGCGATCATCGAGGGCGGGGTCAAGATCGTCGAGACCGCGGGCTATAAGCCGCAGGAGCATGTCGACGATTTCAAGGCGCACGACATCAAGGTGATCCACAAATGCACCGCCGTTCGCCACGCGTTGTCGGCCGAGCGGATGGGGGTCGATGCGATCTCGATCGACGGCTTCGAATGCGCCGGGCATCCGGGCGAGGACGATATTCCCGGGCTGATCCTGATCCCGGCCGCGGCGAACAAGGTGAAGGTGCCGATGCTCGCCTCGGGCGGGTTCGGCGACGGGCGCGGGCTGGTCGCGGCGCTCGCGCTCGGCGCGGACGGGATCAACATGGGCACGCGCTTCTGCGTCACGCAGGAGGCCGAGATTCCCGAAAGCTTCAAGCAGAAGATGGTCGAGAATGACGAGCGCGCGACCGATCTGATCTTCCGCACGTTGCACAATACCGCGCGGGTGATGAAGAATGCGGTGAGCCAGGAAGTGGTGGCGATCGAGAAGCGTGGCGGCGCGAAGTTCGAGGATGTCCAGCATCTCGTCGCCGGCAAGCGCGGGCTCGCCGCGATGGAACATGGCGATACCGATGGCGGTATCTGGTCGGCCGGGATGATCCAGGGGCTGATCCACGACATCCCCACCGTCAAAGAACTCGTCGACCGGATCGTCGCCGAGGCGGAGGAGATCATCGACGGCCGGCTGGCGCAGATGGTCCACCGTTATGCCGAGGCCGCGCAATAAGACGGATAGTTTCTCCCCTCCCTTGAACAAGGGAGGGGTCGGGGGTGGGTTGGTGTGGGGGGCACCGGTCCGCCAGCCTCATACCCACCCACCCCCAGCCCCTCCCTTCACCAGGGAGGGGAGAAAGTAGGCCGAATCATTCGGCCCAGCCGCCGGTCTGGCGCAGCGCTTCGCCCAGCATCATCGCCGCCGATACCGCGACGTTGAGCGAGCGGAAGCCGGGCTGCATCGGCACCCGCACGCGGAGGTCGGCGCGATCGTGGACCGTGGCGGGCACCCCGGCGCCTTCCGATCCGAACAACAGGATGTCGTCGGCGTGGAAGGTCGCCGCGGGCAGCGGGATCGCGCCGGTGGTGGTGGCGAGCACGATGCGCCCCGGCGCCTGTGCAACGAACGCCGCCCAATCGGCATGACGCGTCACCGCCACCGCGCCGGCATAGTCCATCCCGGCGCGCGCGAGGGCGCGGTCGCTCCACGGGAAGCCCATCGGCTCGATCAGATCGACGCCCAGCCCCATGCACGCGGCGAGGCGGAGGATCGTGCCGACGTTGCCCGCGATATCGGGTTCGTAAAGAGCGATGCGCATCACCGCGCGGATAGCGGCGCGCGTCGCGCGACGGAAGGCGCGAGGTTCAGGGAAGTTCAAGGAAATGCCCGCTTGGGCTTGCGCAAAATGCTGTTGGCAGGCAGGGGGGGCGAGGCTATCAGGCCATCAACTCCGTGGGGACGGGGGCGATGGCGGGCGTGGGAGGAGCTGATCCGACACCGTGCGCCCGCCTGGCAGGAAGGGATAAGGGTTAGCGAATGGCGACGGTCGAAGAGGCGATTCCCCCGGGTGCGAACCCGACCCGGTATCATGAGGAAGGTCACGATCCCCGCCGCCGCGATTTCATCAACGTCGCCGCCGTGGCGTGGGCCGGGGTTGGCGCGGGCGTTATCGTCCTGCCGCTGATCAACCAGATGAACCCC
>JAFKLV010000081.1:0-7234 GCA_017304125.1 Sphingomonadales bacterium | reverse complement strand
GGGCGGGCTGGCGCAGGCGACCACCGACGTCGACCTGTCGAAAATCGCGCCGGGTCAGGCGATCAAGACGATCTTCCGCAAGCAGCCTTTGTTCGTGCGCAATCTGACGCCGAAGGAAATCGCCGAGGCCGATGCGGTGCCGGTCAGCTCGCTACGCGATCCGCAGACGCTGGACCAGCGCACCAAGCCGGGCAAGAAGAACTGGCTGATCACTTTGGGCGTCTGCACCCACCTCGGCTGCGTGCCGCTGGGCGCGGGCGAGGGCGAGAATCGCGGGCCGTTCGGCGGCTATTTCTGCCCGTGCCACGGCTCGGCCTATGATACGGCCGCGCGCATCCGCCAGGGGCCGGCGCCGCTCAACCTGCACGTTCCCGATTACACCTTCACGTCTGACACGACCGTCAAGGTCGGCTGAGGTAGCACGCACATGAGCTTTCCCTGGGCCAAGCACTATGAGCCTAAGCAGCCGCTGATGCGGTGGCTTGACGAGAAGCTGCCATTGCCGCGCCTCGTCTACAATTCGATCGGTGCCGGTTACCCGGTGCCGCGCAACCTGAACTACTGGTGGAACTTCGGCGTGCTCGCCGGGGTGGCGCTGGTGTGCCAGATCATCACCGGCGTCGTGCTGGCGATGCATTATGCGCCGAACGCGCTGGTCGCGTTCAGCTCGACCGAGCATATCATGCGCGACGTCAACGGCGGCTGGTTCCTGCGCTATGCGCACGCCAACGGCGCCTCGATGTTCCTCTTCGTGGTCTATGTCCACATCGCCCGCGGGCTCTATTACGGCTCGTACAAGGCGCCGCGCGAGATGGTGTGGCTGCTCGGTGTGGTGATCTTCCTCCTCATGATGGCCACCGCCTTCATGGGTTACGTGCTGCCGTGGGGCCAAATGAGCTTCTGGGGCGCGCAGGTGATCACCGGCTTCTTCTCGGCCATACCGGGGGTCGGCGAAACGATCCGCATCTGGCTGCTGGGCGGCTTCGCGCCGGACAACGCCGCGCTCAACCGCTTCTTCTCGCTCCACTATCTGCTGCCGTTCGTGATCGCGGGTGTTATCATCCTGCACATCTGGGCGCTGCACATCCCGGGGTCGAACAACCCGACCGGCGTGGACGTGAAGGGTGAGCAGGATACCGTGCCGTTCCATCCTTATTATACGGCGAAGGACGGCGTCGGCGTCGGCGCATTCTTCCTGGTGTTCGCGCTGCTGGTGTTCTTCGCGCCGAACCTGCTCGGCCATCCGGACAATTATATCGAGGCGAACCCGCTCTCGACGCCCGCGCACATCGTGCCCGAATGGTACTTCCTGCCGTTCTACGCGATCCTGAAGTCGTTCACCTTCAACTTCCTGTGGATCCCGGCGAAGCTGTGGGGCGTGCTGGCGATGTTCGGCTCGATCCTGCTGCTGTTCTTCCTGCCGTGGCTGGATTCGTCGCCGGTGCGCTCGGCCAGCTATCGCCCGAAGTATCGCGTGTTCCTGGGCGTGCTGCTGCTCGACGTGCTGGTGCTCGGCTATGTCGGCGGGGCGGAGCCGATCGCCCGCAACGTGATCATGGGGCAGATCGCGTCGATGTATTACTTCGCGCACTTCCTGATCGTCCTGCCGTGGATTTCGCGTTCGGAGCGTCCGCTCCCGCTGCCCACGTCGATCACCGAAGCGGTGCTGGCGAAGCATGGGGAAACCGCGCACGCCGAACCGGCGCTGGCGCACTGAGCCGAACGGGGGACTGATAAGACAATGGTTCGTACCATCGCACTCCTGATCGGCGCGGCGTTCGTGGCGGCCCTCAGCTTCGCGCTGTTCGGGACGGTCAAGACCGCGATCACCGATCCGGCGCCCGAATCCGCCGAGCATGTGTTCCACGTTCATCCCGAGGATATCGGGCTGAAATCGGCGGGGCTGCTTGGCAAGTTCGATCTGCAACAGGTCCAGCGCGGCTTCCAGGTCTACAAGGAAGTCTGTTCGGCGTGCCACTCGCTGAAGTATGTCCACTTCCGCGACCTGACCAAGATCGGCTATTCTGCCGGCCAGGTTAAGGCGATCGCCGAAGCCTGGGTGATCGAGCAGCCGACGATCAACCCGGATACGGGCGAAGCGGCGACGCGCAAGAATGTGCCCGCCGATCCGTTCCCGTCGCCGTTCGCCAATGAGGTCGCCGCGCGCGCCGCGAACAACAACGCGCTGCCGCCCGATCTCTCGCTGGTGACCAAGGCACGCGAAGACGGAGGCAATTACGTCCACGCGCTGATGATGGGCTATCGCGACCAGCCGGCTGAACTGGTGAAGGACTTCCCCGGCTCGAAGACGCCGAAGGGTCTGCACTACAACCCGGCGTTCGCGAACCTCAACATCGCGATGCCGCCGCCGCTGACCCAGGACGGGCAGATCACCTACGCCGACGGCACCAAGGCGACCAAGGACCAGATGGCGCGCGACGTCGCCGCCTTCCTGACCTGGACTGCCGAACCGAACCTTGAATCGCGCCACGGCGCGGGGCTGGCGACGGTGGTGTTCCTCGCGATCTTCCTGTTCCTCGTCTGGGGCGCCTATCAGAACGTGTGGCGCGACCAGAAGCATTGAGAATCGCTGCGCCCCTTCGCATGAAGGGGCGGGCACATGGAGCGGCGGCCGCGGGACCAACCCACGGCCGCCGTTTCGCGTTTGGGACGAGATTGGGATCGAGAAAATGGCGAACGACGATCTGAAGGCACTGATCCGCACGATCCCGGATTTTCCCAAGCCCGGTATCCTGTTCCGCGACATCACCACCTTGCTGCTCTCCTCCGGGGGGCTGGCGGCCTGCGTCGAGCGGATGGTCGCGGCGACCGACGGGCCGATCGATCTCGTCGCGGGGATCGAGGCGCGCGGCTTTCTGTTTGCGGCGGCGCTGGCGGTGCCACTCAACGCCGGAGTGCTGCTGATCCGGAAGGACGGCAAATTGCCGGGAGCGACGATCGCCGAGGATTATGCGCTCGAATATGGCCAGGATCGCATCGCGATGCATGCCGATGCGCTCGCGCCGGGCGCGCGGGTGCTGCTGGTCGACGATCTCATCGCCACCGGCGGCACCGCGCGCGCCGCGATCCGGCTGCTGCGCAAGGCGGGCGCGGTGGTGACGCAGGCGCAGTTCCTGGTCGATCTGCCCGATCTGGGCGGGGAGACGGCGCTGCGCGGCGACGGTTTGCAGGTCGATGCCCTGGTGGCGTTCCCCGGGCATTGAGGCTCACCCGGGCGGCGTCATTGATGCGGATTGTGCCCGTCGGGGCCGCCACCTGCATGTCCGCCGCCGGAATGACCGCCTCCGCGATGCCCGCCGCCGTGCCGGCCGCCGGGTGCATGGCCGCGATTGGGGTTGCTGACGTGCGGGCGGGCAGCCGGTGAATGGCCCGCGTTCGGGCGACCCGCATGTGCCCTGTTGCCGAAATCATGCCAATTGGACCGGGGATTATGCGGGCGGGCGTGCCGCGCACCGTCGGGATGGGCGCGATAGGCGTCGACCCTGCCTTGCCAATAATGGCGCTGATCGTCGCTCCAGGGATGCGCGCGGCGGTGGCGATCGTAGACGTAAATGCCTGTGCCGGGATAATAATAGTCGCCGTACCAGCCCCAATAAGGGCTGTACCCGCCATAATAACCGGTTCCATAGCCGAGTGACGCGCCGCCATAACCGGAACGATTGGCGCATGCGGTGGTCGCAATGCCCGCCGTTACAATAAATGACAGCAAAACGATACGTTTACGATTCATCGATCCTCTCCCGCACGGATCGATGCAAGAACTCTGTCGCACGTCGCTCCGCTCTATGGTGTTACTATATATCCACCAGATTAAGCCGGCGTGAATTGATCCGCGCGTATCGAGCGGTGCCGCGCTGCGACGAGCCGGTGAAGCTGAACGAGAGAGAAAGCACTAATTCAGCGCCGCTTAAGCCGAAAAAGCCCAGAACCGGCAGCATGAGGCGGATCGATGCGCGGCGCTGTCTCCGCGCGCTACCCCGCAGGAGAAGAGCGATGAATCGTAAACGCATCGCATTGCTGACGCTGATCGGTGTGGCGGGGTTGGGCGTGGCGGCTTGCAATGACGGCTATGGCTATAGCGGCGTCGCGGTCGGTTATGGCCCGGGCGGTTATTATGACGGCTATGGCCCCGGTTACTGGGGCTGGTACGGCGACTATTATTATCCCGGCACCGGGGTTTACGTCTACGACCGCTATCGTCGTTCGTATCGCTGGAATAACGACCAGCAGCGCTATTGGCAGGGCCGTGGCGACAGCTACTGGCGGGGCCGCCCCGGCGGCGGCGCTCCGGGCGCGCGTCCGCCTAGCCCGCGTCCCAACTGGCACGATTTCCGCGGCGGGCCGCGCGGCGGCGGCAACCACGGTGGTCGTCACCCGTAATCACGGTCGGGTCGTCTGGGCGTCGGGTGAAACCGGCGCCCCCGGCGTGCCCGAAGGCGGACGGTTGGCGGCACCTCCCGCCGGCCGTCCGTCACCTTAATTTTCGTTGTCGGGCCGCGTGCGGATCAGGCCGTTCGAGATCATCGACATCACCGCGACATCGTGCTGATTGAACACCGTTAAGCGGCTTTTGAAGATCCCCATTTCGGGGCGGCTTTGCGAGCGGCGCTTTTCAAGCACCTCGGTTTCGCAGCGCAAGGTGTCGCCGGGATAGACCGGCTTGAGCCAGCGCAATTCGTCCACACCGGGCGAGCCGAGCCCCGCCTGACGATGCTTCTTCAGATTGTCGACGAGCATCGACATCACCATCGCGCACGTGTGCCAGCCGCTCGCCGAGAGCCGCCCGAAATGGGTCGCGGCAGCCGCTTCGTCGGACAGGTGGAACGGTTGCGGATCATATTTCTGCGCGAAGGCGACCACCTCGTCGCGCGTCACCGGATAATTGCCGAAGCTCGATTTCGCCCCGACCGCGATATCCTCGAAATATTGCATCCGCTCCCTTTCGCCTATTTCCGTGTCAGCACCCCGCGGAACGGCTTGTCGTCACCGTCCAGCGCGGTGCCCGCGGGCAAGCCGATGAGATCGCGCAAAAGCGGTGCGACATCAACATTGTCGAATGACGGCAACACCTTGCCGTGGGCGAACGCCGGGCCGTTGGCGATGAACAAGGCGCGCATATCGGCCTGGTCATTGTCATAGCCATGCTCGCCGCGGGTGAAGGGCTTCGCCGGAGCGGTCTTCATCGTCATCCAGCCATCGTCGGCGAGACAGAAATAGGGCGGTACGCGGACGTTGGCGCCATAATGGAAGCGCGCGGGGATCTCCGCCTTGCGCCAGCATTGCAAATGCGCGTGCGGCTTGAGCAATGCCGCTTCCACCGCGCGCTCATGGTCGGGGACGGGGGCGAAGCTGGCATAAGGCCCGGCCTCGATGATCCGCGCATCGCTCGCGCTGATCAACTGGTCGAGCGGGATCACGCGGTCGCTGCTGGTCGGGGCCATGCCGTGATCGGCCACGATCACCAGATTGGCGGGCTGGCCGAGTTCGGCGAGGCCGGCGACGAGCTCGCCGATCGCGCGATCGACCTCGCCCACCGCCGCGGTCACCTTGTCGCTGGCGGGGCCATATTCGTGCCCGGCGGTGTCGACGGTGTCGAAATAGAGCGTCACGAAGCCCGGCCGCGTCGCGGCGGGGCGGCGCAGCCAGTCGATTACCGCGCGGACGCGATTCTCATTGGGCATCTGCTGGGTGAATTGCTGCCAGTCGCTCGGGCGGGTGCCGCCCGTCAGCGTATACGGCCACGCGCTGGCCCGCGTGCCGCCCCAGCCGACCGCCGAGCCGGGCCAGAACATCGCGGCGGTGCGGATGCCGGCCTTCTCCGCGGTTACCCACAGAGGCTCGGCGGTATTCCACCAGAAGGGATCTTCGGTCGCCATCGTGAACAGCTCGCCGGGGCGGGCCGGATCTTCCATATTATTGGCGACGATGCCGTGGCGATCGGGGCGCAGCCCGGTGACCAGCGACCAGTGGTTGGGGAAGGTCTTCGACGGGAAGGACGGCCGCATCGCCGCCGAGACCCCACCCGCTGCAAGCCGCGACAAGTTCGGGCTGGCGTCGCGATCGAGATAATCGGGGCGGAAGCCGTCGATCGAGACCAGGATGGTGACGGGCCCGCGCTGCTCCGCCGCAGGCTGCGCGGCGACGGCGGCAGGGGCGGACGGAGCGGGGGCGGTGGCGCAGCCGGCAACGGCCATGAGCGCGGCAAGCGCAAACGAACGAGCGATCATTCCGAACCGCTTACTCCCGGTAGATGACAGGCGGAAGGCGGAAATCGGTGTTGAGCGATCTTCGGGTTGCGAGCAGCGTTTGCTACTGGGAAATGCGGGCCGATTCCGTAAGATGCCCGACGTGGCATCCCGGCTTTCGCTCAATTCCGCGCTCGACGCGCCGCATCTGGCCGAGTGCTTCGCTGCGCACGGCCGTTTGCAGATATCCGACTTTCTGACGCATGATTCCGCGCGGGCGCTGCGCGATGAACTGGCCGGGAGCGACGCCTGGCGTCACCTGATCAGCGGCGCCGATCAGGTATTTGAAATTGCGCGTGGCGATTATGACGCGATGGCTGCCGAAGAACGGCAGCGGATCGAGAAGGCGGTGTTCGAGGCCGCGGCACAGCGCTTTCAGTTTCAGTATGATGCCATTCGCGTCCCTGATTCGCCGGCGGAGCGGAAAAAACGATCGACCCGGCTCGTGGAATTCGCCTGTCTGATGTCCGCACCGGGGACACGGGAAATCCTGCAGCAGATTACCGGCGCGGACGATCTGGCCTTCGCCGATGCACAGGCGACCTGCTATCGGCCGGGTGATTTTCTGCTGCGTCATGACGATGATGTCGCAGGCAAGAACCGGCGGCTGGCCTATGTGCTAGGCCTGAGCGATGGGTGGCAGGCGGAATGGGGCGGCCTGCTGCAATTCAACGACGATCGAGGCGGCATTGCCGAAACGCTGGTGCCGCATTTCAATGCGCTGTCGCTGTTTGCCGTGCCGCAGCCGCACAGCGTCAGTTATGTCGCGCCGTTTGCGCGTGCGCATCGTGTGTCGATCACGGGGTGGATTCGCAGCATCGCGCCTGCCGTGTGAGAAAAGGGGGCGGCAGATCGAGATCCGCCACCCCCTCCGGGACTAGCCCTGCAGCTGGTTACATCTTGACCGAGACGCCGGCGAAGAACGTGCGGCCCAGCACGTCGTAGACCTGCTTGCCCATGCGCGTCAT
>JAFKLV010000080.1 GCA_017304125.1 Sphingomonadales bacterium | reverse complement strand
AGCTTGGCGCCGGTCGCCATCGAGGCGGTGTAGAAAGTGCGGATCGCCTCCAGCCCGACATGCGCGGGCGAACCGATCGGGTCTTCGACCGTCGCATCCTCGGCGAACAGCGCGACCACGCCTTCCGGGTTCTGATTGGCGAAGGCGTCGATATAGCGCTCGACGATGCGGACCTTGTCTTCGTGGCTCAACATCTTGGTCTTACTCCGGGAAATAGCGGCTGATCGTATCGACGACGCAGGCCGGCTTGTCGCTGCCCGCGATCTCGATCGTGATGCGCACGATCGACTGAACCGCGCCCTTCACTTCCTCGACCGTGACCAGTTCGCCCACCCCGCGGATGCGCGAGCCGACCGGGACCGGGGCGAGGAAGCGCAGCCGATCCGCACCGACATTCACCGCATGCGCGAAGCCGCGCACCTCGACGAGCTGCGGCAGGAAATAATTGGCGAGGCTGAGCGTCAGATAGCCGTGCGCGATCGTCTTGCCGAACGGCCCGTCCTTGGCCCGCTCGGTATCGACGTGGATCCATTGGTGATCGCCGGTCACATCGGCGAAACCGTCGATCCGATCCTGTTCGATCGTCAGCCAGTCGGTCGGGCCGAACTGTTGCCCCTCCTGCCCGATCAGATCGCGCGGCGCGGCAAAGACCGCCGGCCCGCTCATGCGCGCTGGCTGGAGACCGAAACGGTCTCCCCGGTCATGTAGCTCGACAGATCGGACGCGAGGAAGATCATCACATTCGCCACTTCCCACACTTCGGCGGGGCGACCGAAGGCTTCGCGCGCGCTCAGCTCAGCGAGCAGATCGTCGCTCGTCACCTTGGCGAGAAAGGCGTGCATCGCGATCGACGGCGCGACCGCGTTGATGCGCACATTATGCTCCGCCGCCTCGACCGCCGCGCAGCGCGTGAAGGCCATCACCCCGGCCTTGGCCGCGGCATAGTGCGCCTGCCCCTTTTGCGCGCGCCAGCCGAGCACCGAGGCGTTGTTGATCATCGCCCCGGCGTTGCGGGCATACATGCCGGGCAGGAAGGCGCGGGTCATCCGCATCACGCTGGTCAGCGTCACATCGAGCACGCGCGACCATTGATCGTCGCTCATATCGACGATCGGCACTTCGCCGCCCAGGCCGGCATTGTTGATCAGCACATCGACATGCCCGAGCGTGTCATGCGCGACATCGCGCAGCCGCTGGACATCGGCCTCGACCGTCACGTCGCACAATTGCGTCGCGGGGCGCGGGGTGCCGGTTTCGGCGGCGATGCGATCGGCCGCCTCGCCGAGCCGGCGCTCGTGATAATCGCTGATCAGCAGCGTCGCGCCTTCCTCGGCGGCGCGCTTGGCGACCGAATAGCCGATGCCGGTGCCGGCGGCGGCGGTGACGAGCACGGTCTTGCCGGTGAGCAGCCCGCGCGGGGTGGGATAGACCGGGGGGATCATGCCGCGGTTCCGTAAACCGGCTTGGCCGGGTTGCGCTGCGCGACGAGCGCGCTGACCACGCCGCCCACCTCATCGGCGCGCAGCGCGCGGCCGACATCGGCGGAGGTGGGGCCGTCGGTCCAGCCTTCCGACAGGCGGATCGTGCCGCCGAACGGCTCGAACACCTGCCCGGTCACGCCCTGCGACTGCTCGCTCGCCAGCCACGCGACGAGCGGCGCGGTATTCTCCGGCGCATAAGGGTCGAACGCGGCGTCCTGCTGCGAGGTCATCGTGTCGGCGAAGGCCGTCATCGTCATGCGGGTGCGCGCATTGGGCGCGAGCGCATTGGCGGTGATGCCATAGCGCGCCAGCTCGGCGGCCTGGATCAGCGTCAACGCGGCGATCCCGGCCTTGGCGGCGGAATAAGCGCTCTGCCCGATGCTGCCCTGCAGGCCGGCGCCCGACGAGGTGTTGATGATCCGCGCATCGATCGCCTCGCCCGCCTTCTGCCGCGCGCGCCAGAAATCGACCGCGTGGCGGCTGGTGCAGAAATGCCCGCGCAGGTGAACCCGCGTCACCGCATCCCATTCCTCCGGGGTGCAGGAAACGAACATGCGATCGCGCACGAAGCCGGCGTTGTTGACGACCGCGTGGAGCGTGCCGAATGCGTCGAGCGCGGTCTGGACGATGCGCTTGCCGGCATCCCAGTCCGCGACGTCATCGGTGTTGGCCACCGCCTCGCCGCCCGCGGCGCGGATCTCGTCGACGACGCGCTCCGCCGCGCCCCTGGTTTCGCCGCTCTCGCCGTGCGTGCCGACGCCAAGATCGTTGACCACGACCTTCGCGCCTTCCGCCGCCAGCCCCAAAGCATAGGCCCGGCCGAGGCCGTTGCCCGCCCCGGTGACGATAACCACCCGTCCTTCGCAAATACCCATTACAGCCTCTCGATAATCGTCACATTGGCCTGCCCGCCGCCTTCGCACATCGTCTGCAGGCCATAGCGGCCGCCGGTGCGCTCCAGCGCGTTGAGCAGGGTGGTCATCAGCCGCGCGCCGGTGGCGCCGATCGGGTGGCCGAGCGCGATCGCCCCGCCCTGCACGTTGACCTTCTCGTGCGGCACGCCGAGTTCCTTCATCCACGCCATCGGGATCGACGCGAACGCCTCGTTGCATTCGAACAGGTCGATATCGGCGATCGACATGCCGGCCTTGGCCAGCGCGTGCTGCGTCGCGGGGATCGGCCCGGTCAGCATCCACACCGGATTGGCGGCGCGGACCGACAGATGGTGGATGCGCGCGCGCGGCTTGAGGCCATGCGCCTTCACCGCCGCCTCGCTCGCGATCAGCAGCGCGGCGGCGCCGTCGCAATTCTGGCTGGCGACGCCGGCGGTGACCGCCCCGCCCTCGCGCACCGGCTTCAGCGCGGCGAGCCCTTCCATATTGGTCGCAGGCCGGATCGTCTCATCGACGTCGAGCCCGGCGAGTGCCGCGATCTCGCGCTTGAACCAGCCGGCCTCGGTCGCGCGCTGCGCCCGGGCGTGCGATTCGACCGCGAACGCCTCCATCGCCGCGCGGCTGATGCCCCATTTGTCGGCGATGATCTCGGCCGACTTGATCTGGTTGACCTCCTCGTCGCCATAGCGCGCGAGCCAGCCGGCCGAACCGAGAAACGGGCTGTCGAAGCCATAAGGCTGGCCGGCGAACATCGCGGCGGAGATCGGGATCGCGTTCATCGCCTGGCTGCCGCCCGCGACGACCAGATCCTGCGTCCCGCTCATCACCCCCTGCGCGGCGAAATGCACCGCCTGTTGCGAGGAGCCGCACTGGCGATCGATCGTCACCCCCGGCACTTCCTCGGGCAACCCGGCGGCGAGCCATGCGGTACGGCCGATATCGCCCGCCTGCGGCCCGATCGTGTCGCAACAACCCCAGACGACGTCATCGACCGCCTTGGGATCGATGCCGGTGCGCTCGACCAACGCCTTGATCGGGTGCGCGCCGAGATCGGCGGGGTGGACGCCCGCGAGCGATCCCTTCTTGCGGCCGATCGGGGTGCGAGCCGCGTCGACGATATAGGCTTCAGCCATGATGCATTCCTGTTTCGAAACTCTGGTCGGGGCCGATCGCCATCGCGCCGCCGATCATGGCGTCGTCGAGGCGGCGGAGGTGGAAAGCGCGGTCGCCCCACGCACCGGCGAGCGCCCAGGCGCGCTTCATCCAGTAATGGAGATCGACTTCATAGGTGTAGCCCATCGCGCCATGGACCTGGATCGCGGTCTCCGCCGCCTGCACCGCGGCGTCGGTCGCGGCGAGCTTGGCGTGGCTGACATGGACGCTGGCGCGCTCATGCCCGTTGTCCAGAGCATAGGCCGCGCGCCACAGCACGGGCCGGGCGAATTCCAGCATCACCGCGACGCTCGCGAGATGATGCTTGATCGCCTGAAACCCGCCGATCGCCTGACCGAATTGCTCGCGATCCTTGGCGTAATCGGTGGCGAGGGTGAGCATCCGCTCGCCCGCCCCAACCAGCTGCGCCGCGGCGATCAGCGCGGCGTGATCGAGCATCCGCGTATCGGCCTCGGCGCGCTCCAGCGCGAACAGCCGGCGTAACGGATCGGCGCTTTCCAGCCGCTCGCCCGTCGCGCTGCCGCCGAGCACCAGTCCGGCCTGATCGGCATCGGCGACCCATGGATTGACCGGATGCGCCAGCGCGACCCGCAGCTCGCCCGCCGCGATCGCCGCAAGCTGCGCCTCGTCGGCGATCAGCCGCGGCGCGACCAAAGCGCTGTCGACCACCGCCTCGGACACGTCGGCGCGGCCCAGCTCGACCGCGACCAGCGCCGCCTCGATCAGCCCCAGCCCGAGCCCGCCCTGCGCCTCCGGCACGATCAGCGCGGTAAGCCCCATCTCGACCAGCCCGCGCCAGATCGCAGGATCGCGCCCGCCCTCCGCGTCGAGCCGCCGCAGCACCTCCGCGCCGTGCGTACCCTCAAGATAGGCGCGAACGCCGTCGCGCAATTCGATCTGTTCGTCGGTGAAAGCGAAGTTCATCAGCCCGCCCCCAGCCGCGGCAGACCGAGCAGCCGCTCGGCAATGATGTTGCGCTGGATCTCGTTCGACCCGGCATAGATCGGCCCGGAGAGCGAGAAGATATAGCCCTCCAGCCATTGATTGACGCGCCCGCCGACCTCTTTCAGCTCGGCCGCCGCGCCCATCAGGCTCATCGCGGTACGGTGCAGCGCGCGATCCAGTTCGGACCAGAAGATCTTGTTGAGGCTCGCCTCGGCGCCGATCTTGCCCCCGGCCATCACGGTCGAGGCGACCTTATAGGTGTTGAGCGCATAGGCTTCCGCCTCGGCCCACGCCTTGATCACCGCCTCGCGCGCGCTCGGCGGAGCCACCGCCTGATGCTCGCGATAGAGATCGACCAGCCGCTTCGCCGCCGCCTGAAAGCGCGCCGGGCTACGCAGCATCAGCCCGCGCTCGAACCCGGCGGTGGCCATGGCGACATTCCATCCCTCGCCCTCGCCCGCGATACGGTTGGCGACGGGGACGCGGACCTCGTCGAAGAAGATTTCGGCAAAGCCGGTCTCGCCGTGGAGCTGGCGGATCGGGCGGATCGTCACCCCCGGCGCGTCGAGCGGCACGAGGATGAAGCTCAGCCCCTTGTGGCGCTTCGAGTCAGCGTCGGTGCGAAACAGCCCGAAGCTCCAGTCGGCGAAGGCCGCGCGGCTCGACCAGGTCTTCTGCCCGGAGATGACATAATCGTCGCCGTCGCGCACCGCGCGCGAGCGGATCGCGGCCATGTCCGATCCCGCATTGGGCTCGGACCAGGCCTGCGCCCACATCAGCTCGCCCTTGGCCATCGGCGTCAGGAAGCGCGCCTTCTGCTCGTCGGTGCCGAATTCCATCACCGTCGGGCCGAGCAGGAAGATGCCGTTCTGATTGGCGCGCAGCGGCGCCCCGGCGCGATAATATTCTTCCTCGAAGATCAGCCAGCGGATGAGATCGAGCCCGCGCCCGCCATAAGCCTCGGGCCAGGTGACCATGCCCCAATTGCCGCTGGCGAGCGTGCGTTCCCATTCGACATGCGCGTCGAACCCGGCACGCCCTTCGAGCGTCAGCAACGGCTCCTTCGGGACATGCTGTTCCATCCACGCGCGGACTTCGGCGCGGAATGCCTGTTGTTCGGGGGTATAGGTGAGGTCCATCAGAACTTGGCCGCCCCCTTGTTCTCGACGAAGGCGTCGCGCGACTTCTGGCTGTCCTCGTGCATGTACATTTCGAGCGTAAAGCCCTGTTCGAAGCGATAGCCGTGATCGACGTCGCGCGGCTCGATGCCGTTCAGCGCCTCCTTGGCGATCACCAACGCCTTGCGGCTCTTCGACGCGATCACCGCGGCGAAGGCGCGTGCTTCCTCATAGAGCTTGTCGAGCGGCACCAGCTTCTCGATCGCGCCGATGCGATAGGCTTCCTCGGCCGGGATACGCCCGCCGGTGAAGAAGGCCGCGCGAACCGTCTGGATCGAGAACATGCGCTGGGGGTGGCTCGGCCCGCCCATCGCGCCGCGATCGACCGCGGGCAGCGAGAAGAACGCGCCCTCGGCAGCGATCACCACGTCGGACGCACCGCAAATGCCGATCCCGCCGCCGATCACGAAATTCTGCACCGCGGTGACGACCGGCACCTCGCACTGCCGCACCGCGCGGAAGGTGCGGTAATTGCCGCGGTTGAGATCGACGATCCGCTCGGGATGCGCCTGCATCTCCTTGATATCGACCCCGCCGCAAAAGCCCTTGCCCTCGGCGCGGATCAGCACGCAGCGCACCTCGGGGTTGCGCCCGAGCGTCTCGATGATGTTGGGCAGCTCGTTCCAGCCCGCGCTGTCGAGCGCATTAACCGGCGGGTGATCGAGGATGACCTCGCCGATATTGTCGGCGATGTGGGTGCGGATCGGCATCAGGCGGCTCTTTCGTTGGCGACGGTCGCGGTCAGCGCGGCGATGCGCGCACGCGCCTCGCGCTCGATATCGGCGAGAAGTTCGGCGCAGCTCGGCAGGCTGGTGATCCGCCCGGCGACGAGCCCGGTGGCCATCACGCCATGCTCGATATCGCCGTCGACCACCGCTTTCTGGATCAGGGTCGGCGCGGCGGCAGCGAGCATCGCCTGCATGAAGCTCAACCCACCGTGGCTGGTCATCCCGCGCGCCGCGGCGATCAGCTCGCCCCAGCTTGCGCCGGTGCGCGCCTTCATCGCCAGCCCGCCCTCGATCGCGCGCAGCCACATGCCGATCGGGCCCGATTTCTCGATCCGGTCGAACATCGGGGTGCGGACCATGCGCTGCGGCAGGCCGTCGATCTTGGTGGTGACCTGAATGTCGTCGGTGCCGGCCTTGAGATAGACGTTCTTGGCGATTTCCGGTGGCGCGCTTTCGGCGGTCAGCAGGAAGCGCGTGCCCATCGCGATGCCGACCGCGCCGAACGCCAGCGCCGCCGCCAGCCCGCGCCCGTCGGCGAAGCCGCCGGCGGCGATCACCGGCACCTTCACCGCGTCGAGCACCTGCGGCAGCAGGATCGTGGTGGCGACCGCGCCGGTATGCCCGCCGCCCTCGCCGCCCTGCACCGTGATCATGTCGCAGCCCAGCTCGACCATCTTCCTGGCGTGCTTCACCGCGCCGACGGTCGGCACGCACAGGATGCCGGCATCCTTGAAGCGCGCGATGATCTTCGCATCCGGCCCGCGCCCGAAGCTCACCGCGCGCACCTGATCGCGATTGGCGAGGATCAGTTCGACGATCTCGCCCGCGCCGGGCTGGAACATGTGGAAATTGACGCCGAACGGCT
>JAFKLV010000079.1 GCA_017304125.1 Sphingomonadales bacterium | reverse complement strand
GCGATGCTGCGTCACCAGCACGCCGTGACCGTCGGCGACGACGCGATCGCCCAGGGCCTTCGCACCGCGACATGGCCGGCGCGGCTGCAGCGGCTAGGCGACGGCCCGCTCACCCACCGGCTCCGCCCCGAGCAGCGGCGCCACGGCGTCTGGCTCGACGGCGCGCATAACGAGTCCGCCGCTGCCGCCATCGCCGGATCGTGGGGCGAGGATGCGCCGACCGCGATCGTCATCGGCATGCTCGCCAACAAGGATGCCGAGGGGGTGATCCGTCACCTGCTCGATCGGCGCGGCGAGACGCATGTCGTCGCCGTCCCCGTATCGAGCCACGCCTGCCACCCGCCCGAAGCGCTCACCGCGATCGCGCGCCGCCACGGCGCGGCGTCGACCGCCACCGCCGGGAATGTCGAAGAAGCGCTCGATCTCATCGCGGCCGCCGGCGGGGGCGAATCGGTGCTGATCGCCGGCTCGCTCTACATCGCCGGTGGCGTGCTCGCGGCGAACGGTGAATTACCGAGTTGATTGCGATTGACTTGCAATAGCGGATTATTGAAAGTCGCGGGACGAGGAGAATCGTCCGCTATGTCGCTGCCCGCTACCGCTCCGCTTGCCGCGCTCCCGCATCCGCTGCCGCCGTGCCCCAATGCGCGCGTCCTGTTATTCGCGATGCGGCGAATGGGGGCGCACGGCCTTGCCGACGCCCGCGCGGCGCATGCGATCTTCACGCTGTTCCGCGAAGGCTTCCGGCGCCCGCTGACGCTGCTGCGCACGCTGATGGCCGATCTTGCCGGCACCGCGGCGATGCCGATCGCGATCGCGCCTTGCTGTTGTGCGCGGATGACCACCGCCGAGGCGGGGCTGCTGGCGGTGATCGGCCAGGTCGAGACCACCCCGGACAAAGCGGCGCTACTCCTCTCCGATCTGCTCGGGCTGCGCCGCGCAGACGGAGTATTGGCAAGTGCCGCGGCGCTCGCCGCCGCTTTCGCCGACGAAGGGCGCCCGATCGGCGGGTGAAGAAAGCCTATTTCGTCGCTGCCGGTTCGTTCCGGACGACGTAGGGGAATTGCTGCGGGTGGTGATCGAAGGTGTTGGCGCCGTCGGTCACCGATTTTCCCGCGAATATCGACATCGCGACATCCATCGCATCGTCATTGGTGCGACGCCCGTTGAAGGCATCCACCCCGTATCGCGCCTTTGTCCCGACTTCATACGGCATCAGTTCGGGGAGCAGGCGATCGGCGATCCTGACACCATAAGCGACCGGATCGGGCTGTGACTTGTTGAGCGCCACGGCGCGCGTCACCGTCGACCCGACCCACAGCCGCCGCTGCTCGTCGGAATCGGGGCGATGCTGGTCATGGCCGATGATGAGCGGCTCATCGCCAAGCATGAAAAGATGGGTCAGCAAGGGATGCGCGAGGCGATTGACCTGAATCCAGCGGCCATTGAGCACCATCGCGGACGTCGCGAAGACATGAATCGTCTTGGGCAGCATCGCATTCGGCATCTCGACCACAATCGTGCTGCTGTTGAGTTTGCCGAAGAAATCCTCGGCATTGTCATAGGCGTGCTCGTCGTATCGGCCCTCACGCAGCGCCGTGCGGAATTTCTGAATGCCGACGGCATTGCCGACGAACAGATCCTTGGTGCCGCCAACCCACATTCGTATGCCATTGGCAAAGCGGGTTTCCTTGGCGATCTGCGCGATCCCCATCTGGCTGCCTTCGGCACCGAGCGCCGCATTGGGCTGATCGATCCGGCCGACAAACATGCTGTCGTTCGAATAGCGGAACGTCAGCGTCATACCGCCGGACATCGCCCGGTCGGTCGCGATATGGATATTGTAGAGCCCGTTGTCGCCGAACGCCGCCTTGCCGTCGTTTTTCGTCGTCGGGTTTGTGTTGAGAATGAAGACCGTCTTCCCCGGCTCCCCGTCGAACACATAGAGATCGCTCAAATCATAGGCCGGATAAGCGAGCGATAATTTCTTCTCCGGTAGATGAGATGCAAAAGAAGTGGCCGGAACAGCCAGTGCTATCAATGCTATAGAAGAAAATCCCAATGCCCGACGCATGATTCGCCTCCCCCATTTAACAATGAGGGAAAAACGGGTGACTTCAGGATTTGTTCATCCAACGGATTTCCGAATCCAAACCCGCCGAATTCAGCCTATTATCTTCTGAAAATCACAGCTTGCAGCCTTACCCCGCCCGCGCAAACAAGCGGAAACCCTGCGGCAACCGCCCCGGCACGCGCCCGTCGAGCGATGTTTCGACCGCGCGGATCGCGCCGAGCAGGCTGCGCTGCGAATAGGGTTTGGCGAGGCAGCCGAACGCCAGCGCCTCCACATCGCCGGGGCAATTGCCCGTCACGAACAGCACCGGAATGCCGCGCGCGGCGGCGGCGCGCGCCACGTCGATGCCGCTGCCGTCGGTCAGTTCGACATCGACCAGCACCAGATCGATCTCGCTCTCCTCGCCGATGATCCGCACCGCCTGCGCGACGCGATCGACTGTCGCGACGATGTGATAATCTTCCTCGCTCAGCAGGTGTTCGGCGTCGAATGCGACAAGCGGCTCATCCTCCACCAGCAGAAGGCGCGAGATCCGCCGTTTTTTACGCCCGAACAACATCTCGTGAGTCTCAATCTTGCGACGGTTACGCCTGCGCCCCTTAACGCCCGTAATCGACAAGTGGCGCAAAATTTTTCGCGCAGGCGGCGCAACCAATGTATCAGCCGCCTCATGCCGACCCGCCCCACCGATCCGCGCCCTCTCCACCGCATCGCCAAACTGCTCGCGCGCGCCGGCGTCGCGTCGCGGCGCGAGGTCGAACGGATGATCGCCGAAGGGCGCGTCGCCAAGGATGGCGCGCTGATCGATACCCCCGCGACCCTGCTCGTTTCGCTCACCGGGGTGACGGTGGACGGCCAGCCGGTCGCCGAAACCCCGCCCCCGCGGCTGTTCCTGTTCCACAAGCCCGCCGGGGTGCTGACCACCGAGCGCGATCCGCGCGGGCGGCCGACGATCTACGATCGCTTGCCCAAGGATCTGCCGCGCCTCGTCCCGGTCGGGCGGCTCGATTACAATACCGAAGGACTGTTGCTGCTGACCAACGACGGCGGGCTCAAGCGCCAGCTCGAACTGCCCTCGACCGGGGTCGAACGCGCCTATCGTGCACGCGCCTTCGGGCAAGTGTCGCAGCCGCAGCTCGAGGCGTTGATCGAGGGCGCCGAGATCGAGGGCATCCGCTATGGCTCGATCGACGCCAATATCGAGCGCCGCACCGGCGCCAATCTGTGGATCGAGATGATCCTGACCGAAGGCAAGAATCGCGAGGTGCGCCGCGTGCTCGAGCATCTCGGGCTGGAGGTGAACCGACTGATTCGCACGCGCTACGGCCCGTTCGTGCTCGGCGATCTGCCCGTCGGCGGCGTCGGCGAGGTGAAGCAGCATGATCTGGTCGCCTTCCGCCAGTCGCTCGACCGCAAGGCGCCCGCGCCGACGGCGATCTCGGTCACCGCATCCGGCGGCGGCGCACGGCCGCCCCGCGCTGCGGCAAGGCCGCGCCCGCAAGGTCCGCCGGCGGCCAGCAGACCACGTGAGGAAGGCGCGCCTGCGACGCCCGCAACGCCTGCGCCAGCAACCTCGTCCCGCCCTGCCCGCCCGCCGAAGCGCAAGACCGGTTGGGCCAAGCCCAAACCGCGCTCCGGCCCGGCAAGGCCGCGCAAATGAGGATCATCGCCGGCCAATGGCGCGGCCGTCCGCTCGCCGCACCCAAGGGTGACACCACCCGCCCCACCGCCGATCGCACGCGCGAGGCCCTGTTCTCGATGCTCGCCAGCCGCGTCGGCAGCTTCGAGGACCTGGCGGTGGCCGATCTGTTCGCCGGATCGGGCGCGCTGGGGCTGGAGGCGCTGTCACGCGGCGCGGGGCGCTGCCTGTTCGTCGAGCAGGACAAGCCCGCGCTCGATGCGCTGCGCGCCAATATCGCCAAGCTCGGCGCGACCAACGCCGATGTTCGCGCCACCTCGGTGCTGTCGCTCGGCCCGGCGACCGCGGCGCTCGATCTGGTGATGATGGACCCGCCTTATGGCACCGGCGCGGGCAATGTCGCGCTCGACCGGCTGGCGCGACTCGGCTGGATCGGCGCGGGAACATGGGTCAGCATCGAAACCGCGCACAATGAGAAGGTCGAGGTCGACGGATTCGAGATCGACGCCGAGCGCGTCCACGGCCGCGCGCGGCTGACGTTGCTGCGGCTGGGCTAGGCAGCTTTGCTATCAGGCCACATGCGATGCCATGCGTCCCTGATATCCTGCCGATAATTCGTTAAATCGCGCCGCGGCTGCGAGGCCGAAGCGTGCAACCAGCCGAGTTGCGTCGGACTGATGAAAGCCTCCGGATCGAGGCGATAGGGAATAGCGTGATTGATCTTGCTACGCTGTACCTTGGTCAGCGGCAGGAAGCTGAAATTCGTTTTCGCCAGATAATATTGCGGATCGGTGTCGATCCCGAATCGCCCGCTCCGGGCCCGCACGAATCCTTCATTTCGCGCGAAATGATCAAGATCGGCGAGACTGGCAATGCGGGGATCGAAGTGCACTTCCACCACCTCCTCCCCCTCGATCCAGCCGGCGTCGGTGGATAACACCGCGGGATGCTCCAACAGGCTGACTTCCCCGGACCAGAAGCACGGCGTTTCATACCACGCTTTGTTCGCCAGACCGGAGTCGATCAGCAGATCGCCACGCAGCAGCCGGAAATATTCGGGAACCTCCCACCCCATTCGCTCGACGGCGCCAGCGATCTTGTCGTGAAGCGCGATCGCGTCATAGCGATCCGATAATTTCGGCAGCAGGGCCGTTCCATCCGGGTTCAGAAAATGGACGACCGGATTATTCCACGCCGGCTCGCCGAAGCGACGCACTATCTCCGCGTCCGGCCCCTTTCGGTTGTTGTAAATAGCGACCGGCACGAAATGATCCTGGATCATCTCGACCATCAATGGGTGCGCCAATGCGTCCCGACCAAAACGAACACAGGTAGAGCAACCAGGAATTTCCTGAAACAACAGCAATATCGGTTTTCCGATGGACTTTGCCTCGATCGACGACGCATCAAAGTTACGCCGCCAGACAACGTCTCCCAGCTCTTGATGTTCGCGGTAAGTTATTACGGGAGTCTTCATGAACAAAATATAGTTAACCGCCGACGCCGCACCAATGCGCCGATCGATTCAATTTACAAACATTGATGACGACAACCCTTTTTGGGCCCGGCATTGCCGCTTGATGCGTCAAAGATGTGCTATACGAAACAGGTGTTTACAGCCCCTCGACCGGCACCGGCGCAGCACCGCTGCGCGGTCGCAGCGCGAGCAAGGCGATCAGGCTCATCACCGCCGCCGCCGCGAGGTAGAGGCCGACCGACCCGAGCCCGCCGCCGCGTTGCGACAGCCATTGCGCCACCACCGGGGTCAGCCCGCCGCCGATGATCCCGGCCATGTTGAACGACAGGCTCACGCCGGTGTAGCGCACCCGCGCCGGGAACAGCCCCGGCAGCCACGCGCCGGGCGGGCCGTAGACGAAGCCCATCACCAGCAGCGCGAACGACAGCACCACGAAAATCGTCGCCAGCGAGCCCGAGCCGAGCCCCGGCGCGAGCAGGAAGCCGGCGACGATCGCGCCGACGCAGCCCCAGGTCAGCACGCGCCCCGGCGAGGTGCGATCGGCCCAGATACCCGACAGCGCGATCCCGACACCCATGAACAGGATCGCGCCGAGCTGGATCGCGAGGAACACCTGCCGGTCGATTTTCAGCGTCGTGGTCGCATAGCCGAGCGCGAAGGCGGTCGCGATATAATAGACCGCGAAACAGGCCACCGCGCCGAATGTCCCGCCCAAGGCGATGCGCCAGTGATCGCGCAGCAGCTCGCCCATCGGGACGGTCGGTGGCGGGCCTTCCTCCAGCATCCGGGCGAAAGCGGGCGTCTCGGCGATGCGCAGCCGTACCCACAGCCCGAGACCGACCAGCCCGACGGAGAGCAGGCACGGCACCCGCCAGCCCCAAGCCATGAAGTCCGCCGGGGGCATCATTACCCCGATCAACAGGAACAGCCCGTTGGCGGCGATGAACCCCAAGGGCGCGCCGAGCTGCGGCACCATGCCATAGCGCCCGCGCCACCCGGCGGGAGCATTCTCCACCGCGAGCAGCGCCGCCCCGCCCCATTCACCGCCAAGCCCGAAGCCTTGCCCGAAACGCAGCACGCACAGGATCAGCGGCGCCCACCAGCCGATCGTGGCGTAAGTCGGCAGGAAAGCGATCGCCAGCGTCGATCCGCCCATCATCATCAGCGAGGCGACAAGCGTGGACTTGCGCCCGATGCGATCGCCGTAATGGCCGAACACCCACGCCCCCACCGGTCGCGCGATGAACGCCACTGCCTGACTGGCATAGGATGACAGCAATTGAACCGAGGCGCTCTCCGCGGGGAAGAACAACGGGCCGAACACGAGCGCCGCGGCGGTCGTATAGATATAGAAATCAAAGAATTCGACCGTCGTGCCGACGAGGCTGGCGATCAGGATGCGGCGGGTCGATGCGGCCGTGGTCATGGCGTTCCATCTCCGCTCGCCGCTGGTACGTCAACATTTCGCGATCGAAACACGATCGCGCGGGTTCGACACATTACCGCAACATCCCTTGTTTAGCTCGGAAATCGTCGACGACGTCCCCTCGGCGTCGACCATGACCGGGTCTTCCCTTTTTCCCGGTCGTTCCCTGAACTACGGGGCGGCCACTTCCCTGTCAGGCCGCCCCGGATTTTCCCCGACATTGCCGACAACGCGTTTACCGCCTAGGGCGCCGCGCCATGAAAACCGTCGCGTTGATCGTCGCCGCCGGCAAGGGGGAGCGCACCGGCGCGACCTTACCCAAACAATATGCCCCGCTCGCCGGCCGCGCGATGCTCGCGTGGAGCCATCGGGCATTCAGCGATCATCCCGCGATCGACGAGGTGGTCGTCGTGATCGGCGCCGGCCAGGAAGCGCTGCTCGCTGCCGCCGTGCCCGGCGCGCGCCATGTCATCGGCGGGGCGACGCGGCGCGAATCGGTCGCCGCCGGGCTCGCCGCGCTCGACAGTGCCGATCTCGTGCTGGTCCATGACGCCGCCCGCCCGTTCCTGTCCGCCGTGGTCATCGACCGGCTGATCGCCGCGCTCGACACGCATGACGGCGCGGTGCCGGTGCTGCCGGTCGCCGATACGTTGG
>JAFKLV010000078.1 GCA_017304125.1 Sphingomonadales bacterium | reverse complement strand
GGGCGGCAGCGGCGGGATCGGGGCGGCGATCGCCGCCGCCTATCGCGAGGCCGGCGCGAATGTCACGATCACCGGCACCCGCGCCGCGGCGGGCGATTATGACGATCTCATCGCGGGCTGCGCGTATCGCCAGCTCGATATCGAAAGCGCCGACAGCATCGCCGCGCTCGCCGCCGCCACCGCGCGCTGCGATATCCTGATCAACTCGACCGGCATCGCGCTGATGACGATCGGGCTCGACGAATATGAGCCCGACATCTTCGATCGCGCGGTGCGGATGCATCTCACCGGTGCCTATCGCCTCGCTCATGCCTTCCGCGACAAACTGGCGGCGAGCAAGATCGAGGGCGGCGGATCGTTCATCGGCATCGCCTCGCTCTCCAGCTTCTTCGGGATCGAGCAGGTGCCAGGCTATGGCGCGGCCAAGGCCGGGCTGGTGCAGATGATGAAGACGCTGGCGCTCGCCTGGGCGAAGCATCACATCCGCGCCAATGCCGTCGCCGCCGGGCTGACCGAAAGCAAGATGACCGCCGGGGTCAAGCATATGCCCGAGGTGCTGGCGCCGACGATCGCGCGCACGCCGCTGGGGCGGATCGGGGTGCCGGAGGATATCGCCGGCGCGGTGCTGTTCTTCACCAGCCCGGCCGCAAGCTATATCACCGGCCAGACGCTGCTGATCGACGGCGGCTATAGCGTGGTGGGGTGAGGCGATGAGCGCGTCCCCCATCCGCATCGACGATCTCGCCCACCCCCGCCGCTCGCCGCTGATCGAGGAGATGATCGCCAGCGCCGCGCCGCCCGACAAGCTGACCGCGCAAGCGGTACTCGACGCCGCCAGCGCGGCGACCGGGCTCAGCGATTTCGGCGACCGCGAATTCATCGCGCGGCTCGATCTGTGGTGCGCGTCGGCCGATGCCGACACCGGGCTCAACCCCTGGGGCCGCGCGGCGCTGTTCCACGATTTCATCCGGCTGGCGATCAACCGGCTGAAGGTCGAGGACATGATCCGGCGCCACCCGGAGATCCTCGACATACAGATCGAGCGGCCGATCATCATCGCCGGGCTGCCGCGTTCGGGGACGACGCATCTCGTCAACATCCTGTCGGCCGATCCGCGGCTCAATTCGATGCCTTTGTGGGAATCGATGCAGCCGGTGCCCGAGGGCATTCCGCCGGCCGATCGATCGCAGGACCCGCGCTTCCTCCAGACCCGGCAATTCTGGGGCGCATTCGAGGACGCCCTGCCGCACATGCGCGCGATGCACGAAATGGCGCCCGATCACACGCATGAGGAGATCGAGCTACAGAAGATCGATTTCGCCTCCTACGAACTCGAATGGCTCAGCCGCCCGCATGCGTGGCGCGAACATTATCTGACGCACGATCAGACCCCGCATTACGCCTACGGAAAGAAGGTGCTGCAATTGCTCACCTGGCTGCGCGGGCCGCGTCGCTGGGTGCTCAAGTCGCCGCAGCATATGGAGCAGCTCGGCCCGCTCAAGACGGTGTTCCCCGATGCGACGCTCGTGATCACCCACCGCGATCCGCTGGCGGTGATCCAGTCGGCGGTGACGATGATCGCTTACGGCGATCGCCTGCGCCGCACCGACACCGATCCCCCCGCCACCGCGCGCTACTGGATCGACCGGATCGAGACCCTGCTGCGGCGCTGCGTCCGCGATCGCGCCTTGTGGGAAGCGGAGCGGTCGCTCGACGTCTATTTCGATCTTTATATGGCGGATCAGGAGGCGACGCTCGATCGCATCGCCGCGCTCGCCGGGCTCGAACGCACCCCCGAGGCGCGCGCGGCGATCGACGCTTATGTCGCGAGCCACCCGCGCGCGATGCACGGCAAGGTGATCTATGATCTCGCGGGCGATTTCGACGTCGATATCGCCGCGTTGCGCGAGCGTTTCGCTTTCTACTTCGATGCTTTTCCGGTGGCGGAGGAAAAACTGTGACCGCGATGATGCCCAGCGTGACCGTCCACGGCCCCAATGACGTGCGGATCGACCAGATCGAAACCCCGATGCCCGGCCCCGACGATGTGGTCGTGCGCGTCGCGGCATGCGGGATTTGCGGCACCGATCTCGGCTATGCCCGCGCCGGCGGATTGCCGGTCGGCAGCACCGGCGCGCCGGTGCCGCTCGGCCACGAATTCTCCGGGACGATCGAAGCGGTCGGCAGCAAGGTCAGCGGCGTTGCGCCGGGCCAGCGCGTCGTGGTCGATCCGACCACGCCGGCCAATTATATCGGCAGCGGCGGCGCGGGTGCCTTCGCGCCGTTGATCCTGGTGCGCGAGATCAGCTCGCAGCCGATGGTCTATCCGATCCCCGACACGCTCGATTTCGAGACCGCCGCTTTGGTCGAGCCGCTGTCGGTTGCGCTCCACGGCGTCTATCGCTCGGGCGCCACGGCGGGCGAGAAGGCCGTGGTATTCGGCGCCGGCCCGATCGGGCTCGGGGTGATCGCGATGCTGCGCCACAAGGGCATCACCGATATCATCGCGGTCGATCGCTCGAACGGCCGGCTCGCCCGCGCCCGCGCGCTCGGCGCACGCGTCACGCTCAATCCCGACGACGACGATATCTGGGCAAGGATCGGCGCCGAACACGGCACCAGCGAGCTTTACGGGATGAAGGTGGTCGATACCGACCAGTTCATCGAGGTTTCCGGCGCGCCGCCGGTGATCCCGGCGGTGCTCGCCAATGCCCGCTTCCACGCGCATCTCACGGTGATCGCGGTGCATCATCAGGATGTGCCGGTCAATTTCGCGATGGTGCTGGCGAAGGAGATGAAGATCACCACCGCGATGGCCTATCCGACCGAATTCGCCGAGGTGGTCGATATCCTCGCGCGCGGCGCGATCGATACCAGCGCATTGGTCAGCCACCGTTTCGACTTCCGCGATTTCACCGAGGCTTTCGCCACCGCCGCCGATACCGAGCATGCGGCGAAAGTGCTCGTCACTTTCGGAGACGCCGCATGACCGCCGAACAACGCCTGCTGAGTGGTCGCGCGTGGGACGATTTCTGCGACCAGCTCAAGCTCGCCGGCCGCGCGATCGAGCGCTTCGGCGACGAGCCCGATGCGCAGGACCGCGCCGAATTCTATCGCTTCCTGACGCGGCTGGTGCGCAACGGCTGCGAGCGCTTCGTCGAGAATTGCGAGCCCAACCGCCCCCGGCTGCGCGACGTGCCGTGGCGCTCGACGATCAATTTCCAGAGCCCCGATCAGGATCATTTGCTGTGCGAATTCGATGAGGCGCGTGAGTATCGCATCACCGGCAATCGCGGCAGCGTGCCCTATTTCGTGATGGCGGCGTGGAATGCACCGATCCCCGCCGATCATGCCGCGCGCGACTGGGCGGGCGAAGGCTTTGCTGCTCTCGCCGATTTCGATGTCACCCGGCTCAACACCACCGGCTTCCTGCAAAGCGACGCGATCGATTTCGACGCCGAAGGCAATTTCGAAGTGTGGGTCGGCGGCACGGAGCGCGCGCGCAACTGGCTGCCGCTGACCGCCGAGAGCTGCGGGCTCTTGATCCGCATCGTCCATCTCGATCGCGCCAATGAACGCGATCCGGTGATGCGGATCGAGCGCGTCGACGGCGTGTCCCCGACCCCGATCACTCCGGCCGACGTGTCCGGCGGGCTGGCCAAGGCGGGCAATGAAGTGCTCGGCTATGTCGAGCTGGTCCGCGCCTGGTGGCAGGAGCAACTCGCCGATTTGCCCAATCGCCTGCGTTTCTCGCGCAACCTCTATCTCTCGAACGGCGGCGTCGCCGATCGCCACCACGCCTTCGGGACGTGGCAGATCGCGGACGATCAGGCGCTGGTGCTGACCTTCACCCCGCCCGAGACCGAGACGTGGATCTTCCAGCTCTGCTCGATGTGGCAGGAGAATCTCGACTGTTACGAGGACGGCCGCGGCTATGTGAACAAGCGCAACGCGCATTACGAGCCCGACGGCTCGGTCCGCATCGTCGTGTCCGCGACGCGCCCGGCGCTCGACGGCGGCAATTGGGTGCCGACCTGGGGCCATGTCCGCGGCGGGATGAGCCTGCGGCTGATCAAGACCGCAACCCCGCCGCCAGTGGCGGTTCATTTAGTCCAAGTGGAGGATTTGGCGCGCGAGGGCTGGAGCTATCTCTCCGCGGCACAAGCGCTGATGACTGGAGAGGTAACAGCCTGATGACCGACACCAATGCCCTGTCGTGCGACGCGGAACTCGCCGCGCAGATCGCCGAGACCGCGGGCCGCCTGCTCCTCGACCTGCGCGAAAGCGGGCTGATCACCGGCAAGGCGCTGGGCAAGGCCGGCGATCTCGTCGCCAATGCCTTCATCCTCGAAGCGCTCAAGGCGCAGCGCCCCGACGACGGCGTGCTCTCCGAGGAAAGCGTCGACGATCCCATCCGGCTCGAAAAGTCGCGCGTGTGGATCGTCGATCCGCTCGACGGGACGCGCGAATATTCCGAAGGCCGCGGCGACTGGGCGGTGCATATCGCGCTCGCGATCGACGGCGCCCCGGCGATCGGCGCGGTCGCGCTGCCGGGGCAGGATCTCGTGCTGCGCACCGATGCCCCGCCGGCCGATCAGACGCGCCCCGAGCGCGTCCGCCTGCTCGTCAGCCGCACCCGCCCGCCGGCCGAGGCCGAGGCGGTCGCCGCCGCGCTCGATGCCGAGCTGGTGCCGATGGGCTCGGCCGGCGCCAAGGCGATGGCGGTGCTGCTTGGCCAGGGTGACATCTATCTCCACGCCGGCGGGCAATATGAGTGGGACAATTGCGCCCCCGCCGCCGTCGCGCTCGCCGCGGGCTATGAGGCGACGCGGATCGACGGCGCCCCGCTGCGCTACAATAGCGCCAACCCCAGCTTGCCCGATCTGCTGATCTGCCCCAAGCACCTGACCGCCCGGGTGCGCGCCGCGCTCGAACAGCAAGAGAAAAGGCCTGCTGCATGACCGATTCCAAGCCCCGCCCGTTTGTCGTCGCCCTCGGCGGGACGCTGAAGCCCGATTCCTCGACCGAAAAGGCGCTGGTGCTGGCGCTCAAGGGCGCGGAAGCCGTCGGCGCCGAGGTGAAGCTGATCGCCGGCGCGCAGCTCGACATGCCGTTGTTCAACCCCTCGACCCCCGATCGCTGCGATGCGGCGCGCGAAATGGTCGAGACGCTGCGCCGCGCCGATGGGATCATCCTCGGCTCGCCCGGCTATCACGGCAGCATCTCCGGCCTGGTCAAGAATGCGCTCGATTACACCGAGGATATGCGCGAGGACGAAAACCCCTATTTCCACGGCCGCCCGGTGGGCAGCGTGGCGACCGGCGCGGGCTGGCAGGGCGCGGTCAATACGCTGACCGCTTTGCGCAACATCGTCCACGCGCTGCGCGGGTGGAACACGCCGATGGGCGTCGCGGTCAACACGATCGAGCCGGTGTTCGCGCCCGACGGCTCGTGCCTCGATCCCAAGATCGCCGCGATGCTCGACCAGATGGGGCGCGAGATCGCCACCGCCGCGCGCGCCCGCGCGATATTGGAACAGGCCGAGGCAGAGCATGACGCGTGACGGGCTGATCGCATCGCTCGGCGCCATCCGCCAGACCGCGTGGCTGACCGCGGATCTCGACGCCTCGACCGAAAGCTGGCGGCGCTTTGCGGGGATCGGGCCGTGGACCGTCTATCGCAACGTCACGCTCGACGGGCTGTATCGCGGCCAGCCGGTGAGCGTGACGATCGACGTCGCGCTTTCCTATCAGGACGGGATGCAGATCGAGATCATCCGTCCGCACGGGCACGGCCCCTCGCCTTATCATGACGATGCGGGGCGCGTGCGGGTCGGGATGCATCATATCGCCTGGCTGGTGGAGGATGTCGCGACCGCCAAGCTCGCCGCGGCGCGCAGCGGGCTCGATATATTGTTCGACGCCGAAGCCGGCGGCGGCGCGACGCGCGTCGCCTATCTGCAGGCGCCGCACGATCCGACGATCCTGCTCGAACTGATCGAGGCCAATCCCGCGACGCTCGACGGCTTCACCAGCGGCGTCGCCGCATCGCGCGATTGGGACGGCGCGAGCACCGGCGCGGAATATGATTTCGCGGGCTGAATACCGCCCGTCACCCCGGCCTTGAGCCGGGGTCCATCGGGAGGCCAGCGCGGAGCAAGAGGCTCTAACCGCAGAGCGTGCGGCACAATCGACCCCGGCTCAAGGCCGGGGTGACGGTGCGACAAAACAACCAATTGGGAGAGCCATTCGATGGAAAAGATCGTCTATGCGCTGTGGCGCGACACCGCCGCCGACCGCGACGCGTTCAACGCGCGGCTGAAGGACGAGATCGCCCCGCGGCTCGCCGAACAGGCCCATGCGGTGCGCATCAACCTGCAGGATGCCGATGTCGCCGGCGGCACATCGCCGCGCATGGCCTCGACCAATCCGCAGATGGACGCGGTGGTCCAGCTCTGGGTCGACAGCGCGCGCGATGTGGTTCGCCAGCCGCTCGACGCGATCGTTGCCGAGGTGGCGCCGCGCTTCGCCGCCTGGCTGGTGTGTGAATCGACCGCGATCACCAATACGCAGCATCCGCCCCAGCCCGGCGTGCGCACCGAGGGCTTTTCGCAAATGGTGTTTCTCGGCCGCCCGCCGCGGCTGACATGGGACGCGTGGCGCGAGATCTGGCAGCGCGATCACACCGTCACCGGGATCGATACGCAGAGCAATTTCGAATATGTGCAGAACCTCGTCGTCCGGCCGCTGACCTATGGCGCGCCCGATTATGCCGCGATGGTCGAGGAATGTTTCCCACGCGCCGCGCTGACCGACGAAGCCGCCTATTTCGACGCGCCCAACGACCCCGCACAGCTCGCCGCCAACCAGCAGCAGATGATGGAAAGCTGCGCGCGCTTCATCGATTTCGACCGGATCGATTGCATCCCGACCAGCCAGTTCGAGATCAAGCGACTAACCCGCTGAAAACGCGACACCCCTCCCCAAAAGGGAGGGGCCGAGGGGCCGATCGCGTCGTAAGAGGCACGTCGCGGGCCCGTTCGAGCCGGCGGGAAGAAAGCGGATGTCTTGTGACAAACCCGCATCACATTTCCGCAAATGCGGATTTTTTTCGGTCAATCACCACGAAATGCGTATTGCAAGCTTGACGTAGACCGCCGCTTGGCGCCAATATTCTGCGCAAAGAAGCAGCATCAACGGCGTTTGCCCGCAGGATGCGCAGCAGGAGAGTGGTGATGCGTGACGGCGAAGACCCCCGGACTTGGTTCAACCCCGAT
>JAFKLV010000077.1 GCA_017304125.1 Sphingomonadales bacterium | reverse complement strand
TGGGGTGACGTTGAGTGTTGAAGGGCAGCCCTCACCAATTACCGATAAAGCTGCTCGGCGCGGCCGTAGCTGCCGTGGACATCGCCTTTGATCCAGTCGGCGAGCAGCTTCAGATAGCCGTCGGTGATCCGCGTCGGGGTGCGGCTGCCGTCGGCATTGGTGCGGAATTCGACGATGCCGTGATCGGTGTCGGGGAACAGATAGGCGTCGATCGGCTGCCCCGCGGCGTGGAGCTTCGCCAGGATCGTGCGGGTCGCCGCGATCGGCGCCTCGCGATCCTCGCCGGCCAGCACCCAGAGCAACGGCGCCTTGAGCCGCCGCAGCGCGGCCTCTGCGTCATAGTCCCAGATCAGTTCGAGATTGTCGAAGCGCGCGCGGCCGATGCGGCGCAAGTCGGCATCGCTCATCCGCAGCATGTCGCCGCTATATTCGCCGGCGATCGTCTTCGCCCAGGCAGCATCGCCGATCTCGCGCCGGACCCGCGCGAGTTCCTCGTAACCGGTGGCGAAATGGCTGCGGACGAGTTGCGCGGTGGCGCGTGACAATTGCTCGACCTGCGCGATCGCCGCGGCATCGAGATGCTTCTCCTGCGCCTCATCGAGCAATTGCTCGCGATCCTCCTCGATCGGCGAGACGACGAGCCCGAAGCCGACCGCGACGAAATCGGCCGGCGAGCGCGTCGCGGCGAGCGGCGCGATCCACCCGCCCTGGCTCCCGCCGAAGAAGCCGGAACGCCCGAAGCGCCCCGCGGCCATCCGCCGCGCCTCACGCAGCGCCGCTGCCGCATCATCGGCAAGCAGCTCGAAATTCTGGGTATATTCGCCTTCGGAGGTGCCCGTTCCGCGCTTGTTATAGGCGAAAACGCTAATTCCCTGCGCGGCGAGCATATGCCCGTAGATCGCGGCCGCCGCCATCGTCCGCTCCGATCCGTGGACCAGCACGACTAGCGGGCGCTTCGGATCGACTGGTCCGGCGGGCTCGATCAGCTCGCCGGTCAGCCGCGTCGCGTCGCTGTCGAAACTGGTCTTGGTCTCGCGCGTCGCGAGCCGCGACCAGCGTTTCATCTGTCCGTCGGGCGCGCGATAGAGCGCGATATCGTCGGTGCAGGTGACCGGCGCGCCAGCATCGCCGGTGCCGCCGCGCAGCCCGCTGCGGAACAGATAGCGCTGCCCGGTCGCCGGCGCGGTCGCTGGGGTGCTGAGCACGACGAAATCGTCCGGCCCGGTGCCGTAAGCGCCCGGCGTGCAGGCGGCGGATGCCACGCCCGGCAGCGCAACAGCGGCGAGCATCGCCACGGTACTCGACAGTATCTTATTCTTGTTATTGAATAAATTGCGCACGCTCGATCCTTCCGCGCCCGGCATAGCCGGTTCCGCGCGGGGCGGATTGAACGTTATTGCTGGCGATAGCGCTGCGGGGACACGCCGACGATCCGCTGGAACTGGCGGGTGAGGTGGCTCTGGTCGGCGAACCCCAATTGCAGCGCGATATCCGCGATCGGTTGCCCTGCGAGCAGCAGCCGCCGCGCCGCCGCGATCCGGCGCTGGTTGCGATAGGCGATCGGGCTGAGCCCGGTGTTCTGCTTGAACAGATGCGCGAGGCGAAACACGCTGAGCCCCGCGACCGCCGCAAGCTCGGCGAGCCCGAAATTCTCCGCGAGATGCGCCTCGATCCACGCCTGCACCCGCGCGACCACCACGCGCTCGCCGCCGGCCAGTGACGGGCGCTCGTGCGCGTCGTTATCCGCCAGCGCGCGGACGAGGGTCATCATCGCGCTTTCCTGCGCCAGTTTCTCGGCCGGCGCAGTGCTGAGCGTAGCGTGGACGCTCGCCACGGTGGCGGCGAGCCGGCGGTCGCCGCTGACCGCGCCCGGAAACGCCAGGGTCGCGCCGCCCAGATAGGGCGTGATGCTCTCGGGCGAGAGATAGAGGACGAGATAGCGCAGCACATCCGATCCCACGCTGCGATTGGCATGGGGTTCGCCGGGATGAAGCCGCAACACATCCCCCGTGCCGACCAGATGCGTGGTGCCGGCTACTTCCAGTTGTTCGGCCCCGCCGATCACGGTGCCGACGACATAACCGTCATGCGCATGCACCGGAAAGGCGCGGTCGCGATAGCTGACCGAGACCAGTTCCACGCCCGGCAGAAAATGTGGCCGCGAAAAATCGGCGCGATCGGATGAAACTGCCTTCGCCATAAGGATCGTCGTTATATCTCTTGAGGTTAGTTCGCGGAAGGAGAGTTTGGCTAATCCTCTCGGCGCACGGATAAGATCACCGAAATACTTGTATTACGGGGCTTTACAGGCCGGCTGCTCGATTTTGGGATAGACGTGCAACTTGTCCTTCCGCATGACGGTCAATCGCAGCCGCGGTTCGCCGCAGCCGCGACCGGGAGAAAAAGGGGAAAACCATGTTCGCGCGGCGATCGCACAAGCCGATGCTGCTTGCTGCAGCAGGGGCGCTGGCCTGTATCGGCACGACTGCCGCCGCGCAGGGCACATGCGCCGATATCCTCGTCAGTGGCGTCTATTGTTCGATCGATAGTGCGGTGGCGGATTATGCACCGGCGGCGGTGCGGCTCGACGGCTTCGGGCCCGGCGTCATACGTCCGCTGGTGCTCGTCGCGCCCGGCGAGGGCGAGCAGACCACTCCCGGGCGTCGTGCGCCGCATGACGGCATCGCGCCGCCGCATGATGTCGTGGTCACCGGTCGCGCGAGCTGGGAGGCGCCCGATCCGCTCGCCAAGGTCAACCTCAAATCGTTCGAGGTCACGCAGTCGGTGGACAAGGCGCTGATCGCGCCGATCGCGCTCGCCTATAAGGATGCGGTGCCCAAGCCGGTGCGCGACGGCGTGCACAATTTCCTCTACAATATGCGCGAGCCGGTGGTGTTCCTGAACTTCCTGCTCCAGCTCAAGATCGGGCGCGCGCTGGAGACGGCGGGGCGCTTCGTGATCAACACCACGGCCGGGATCGCCGGGGTGTTCGACATCGCCAAGCGCAAGCCGTTCAAATGGCGCCGGCGCAGCAACGGTTTTGCCAATACGCTGGGGTTTTACGGGGTGAAATCCGGGCCGTTCCTGTTCCTGCCGCTCGTCGGCCCGACCACGCCGCGCGATCTGATCGGCGGGGCGGTCGATCGGCTATTGTTCCCGTTCATCTACGGCCGGCGTATCACCAGGCCGCAATTCGCCTTGCCGATCGGTGTGCTCGGTGTGCTCGATCACCGGTCGGAATTCGACGACACGCTCCACCAGCTCCACGACGGCCAGGCCGATCCCTATGCCCGGTCGCGCGATTTCTACCTGCAACGCCGGCAGAATGAGATCGACGAGCTGAAGGGCAAGGGGCAGAAGAATTCCAGCCCGCTGTCCGAAGCACCGACCCTGCCGATCACGGTGAAGGAACGCTCGCCCGAACATGGCGTGCTCGTACCCGCGCCCGCCCCTGCACCAGCACCGGCAGAGACCCCGCATCCCTGACGCGGTCGCAACCCAAGCCGCCGCCCGTCGTTGAAGCCGTGCACGCAAATTACCTTCGCCCTTGACGGTGGAGGGCACGGAGACAGTCGATGAGCATGACGACCCGGCGCAGCCAGCCCGAATGGCGCAACATTCTCGCCGCGGCGGCCTGCGCGGGAGCAGCGGCGGGGCTGGCGGTGGTCGCTTACGGGCTGTCGCAACGGCGGTCGCGGCGCGCGCTGCCGACCCCGGTCGCGCTGTCGCCCTCGCACGGCGCGATCGACAGCTTCGACCAGACGCGTGACGCCGGGCCGGAGAATATGCGCGACGATAGCGGCGAGGCGTGGGACGAGGTGGATCAGGGCTCGGACGAGAGTTTTCCCGCCAGCGATCCGCCGTCCTTCGCGCATCCGCGATCAAAAGAACAGTCGTTGCACTGACTTCGCGTAATCTTATTGCCGCCCCGCGACATTTCCGTTTAGGATTCCGCCCATAACCAAATGGGGGAGAGACGATGCGGTTTGTGGCCTTGGGCGTGTTGCTGGCGTCTGCCGTTGCGGTGCCGGCCGGTGCCGGTGTGCGTGACTATCGCGTCGCCAACGAGCATAAGATCCTCGGCGAATTCGTCGACCTGCTCGCGATCCCCAATGTCGCGGCGGACACCCCCAATATCCGCCGCAACGCGCAGGCGCTGATGGCGATGATGGAAAAGCGCGGGCTTTCGCCGCGGCTGCTGGAGGGCGCCGACGCCAAGACCCCGCCGGTCGTCTATGGCGAGTGGAAAGTGCCCGGCGCGAAGGAGACGATCGTGCTCTACGCGCATTATGACGGGCAGCCGACCGTTCCCGCGAAATGGACCGCCTCGCCGCCGTGGCAGCCGACACTGCGCACCCGCGCGATGGAAGCGGGCGGCACCGTCCTGCCGATGCCGGCGGCCGGCCAGAAGATCGATCCCGAATGGCGGCTCTACGCGCGCTCGACGTCGGACGACAAATTAGGGGTGATCGCGGTGCTCACCGCGGTCGACGCGCTCAAGGCCGAAAAGCGGCTCCCGGCAATGAACGTCAAGATCGTGTTCGAGGGCGAGGAGGAAGCCGGATCGTCGCATCTCGGCGAGATTCTTTCGCGCAACAAGCCGCTGCTCGCCTCCGACGGCTGGATCATCTTCGACGGCCCGGTCCACCAGTCGGGACGGCGCCAGGTGGTGTTCGGGGTGCGCGGCGTGACCGCGATCGACCTCACCGTCTATGGCGCGCGGCGCCCGCTGCACAGCGGCCATTATGGCAATTGGTCGCCCAATCCGGCGATGATGCTCTCCCGCCTGCTCGCGTCGATGAAGGACGACAAGGGGCATGTGCTGGTCAAGGGCTTCTACGACGACGATGCGCCGGTCGGCGCGGCGGAGCGCGCCGCGATCGCGGCGGCGCCGGATGCCGATGCGGCGATCCGGAAGGAGCTTGGCATCGCCGCGTCCGAAGGCGGCGACAGCCTGCTCGATGCGCTGATGCGCACCTCGCTCAACGTCGACGGGCTGATGAGCGCCGATGTCGGCGCCAATGCGCGCAACGTGATCCCCGCCACCGCCACCGCGTCGATTGACATGCGGCTCGCCAAGGGCGCGGACGAGACGAGGCAGATCGACAAATTGGTCGCGCATATGACCGCGCAAGGCTTCCACGTCACCGAAGCCGAGCCGACCGACGAGGAACGCGCGCGCTATCCCGCGATCGTCCGCCTCACCCGCCGGGTGGGGGGCTATAATGCGGTGCGCACCCCGATGGATGCGGCAATCGGCCGCGCGACGGTTGCCGCGTTGAGCACGCTCGACGGCAAGCCGGCGATCGCTTTACCGACCTCGGGCGGCAGCCTGCCTTTGTTCATGATCGAGCAGAATTTCCCGGTGCCGTTGCTGTCGGTCGGCTCGGCCAATTACGACAACAACCAGCACGCCGAGGACGAGAATGTCCGCATCCAGAACCTGTGGGATTCGATCGAGACCGCGGCGGCGATCATGACGATGAAGATCTAGCGCCTTCCGTCGCCCCGGCGTTGAGCCGGGGTGACGGCGCGGCGATTTACCCCGCGTCGGTCGCCAGTCGGTACCCGATCCCCAGTTCGTTGACGATCAGCCGCGGCTGGGCGGGGTCGGCCTCGAGCTTGTGGCGCAGCGCGCGGATCACGATGCGCAGATATTCGACATGATCCTCCTGCGCCGGCCCCCACACGGTGCGCAGCAATTGGGTGTGGCTGATCACGCGATCGGGATGTCGCGCCAGCTCGGCGAGCACGCCGAATTCCTTCGGCGTCAGATGCACCTCCTCGCCGGCGCGCTTCACCCGGCGGCGGGCGAGGTCGACCGTCACCGGCCCGGCCTCGAGTTGCTCGCTGCCGCTCGTTCCGCCGCGGCGGTGGCGGAGCGCGGTGCGGATGCGCGCGAGCAGTTCCTCGGTGTCGAACGGCTTGGTGATATAATCGTCCGCGCCCAGATCGAGCGCGGCGACCTTTTCCTCGGTCTCGCTGCGCGCCGAGACGACCAGCACCACCATATCGCCGCGCGCCTTGATCAGCTGGACCAGCTCCAGCCCGTCGCGATCGGGCAGCCCGAGATCGAGCAGCACCGCATCGGGCCGCTCGATATCGACGAGGTTCATCGCCTCGCGCGCGGTGCCGACCTGGCTGGCGCGATAGCCTGCCCGCGTCAATGCCGCGTGGAGCAGGCGGCGGATCGCGGCATCATCCTCGACCAGCAGGATGCGGGGGGCATTCGTCATCCGCATCGTGTTAGGGACGCGGGAAGGCGGCGTCGAGCGCACGATTGAGCGCCAGCACATTGACCCGGCGCTCGCCGATCACGCCAAGCAGCGGGGTGTCGATATGCTGATCGACCAGCGCGTTGAGCTGGGCGGCGCTGATGTGGCGGGCCTGTGCGACGCGCGTCACCTGATACAAAGCCGCCTCGGGGCTGATATCGGGATCGAGCCCCGAGGCGGAGGCAGTCACCAGATCGGCAGGAGGAGCCATTACGTCTGGCGAGGTGCGGTTGGCGGAAATGTCGCTTTTGATCCGGTCGGCGAGCGGCTTGGCCGAGGCGCCGAAGTTCGAGCCGGACGAGGCGAGCGGGTCATAGCCCTTGCCGGCGGCGGAGGGGCGGCCGTGGAAATAGCCGGGGCCGGCAAATTGCTGGCCGATGATCGCCGAGCCGATCACCTGCCCGCGGGCATCGCGCACGATGCTGCCATTGGCCTGCCACGGGAAGACGAGCTGGCCGATGCCGGTGATCAGCGCCGGATAGGCGAGGCCGAGCAAGGCAGCGAACAGCAGGGTGAGGACGAGCGCGGGGCGCAGGCCGGATTTGATGTCGTTCAACATGGAACCAACCCTTCAGGCGAGATGAAGCGCGCTGACCGCGAGGTCGATCAGCTTGATGCCGGCGAAAGGCGCGATCAGCCCGCCGACGCCGTAGACGTCCAGGCGCAACGAATCCTTGCCGATGGCCGAGAGCGAGCAGCTAAGCCCCGTGAGCGTGGTCACCCCCTCCTCGAACACCAGGTCCATCTTGGCCCGCTGGGCCAGCGCCTGCTCCAGGGCGGCGCTTCCGGCTTCATCGAGGGAGGGGCCCTTCTTCTTGAACAGATCGAGTATCATGCGCGGTTCGCCTGAAGTTTCGGGAGAGGTACACGAGGCGCGTCCGCCAGGTCAACGCGGGCGGGGCTTCAGGCCTGGAGGCAGCGCAATGAATTGAGCGGCAGGCTCACGATGAACCGCGCGCCCGCTCCGGGCTCGGACTCCACCTGCATCTCGCCGCCGCCGGCCGGAGCCTGAGTGC
>JAFKLV010000076.1 GCA_017304125.1 Sphingomonadales bacterium | reverse complement strand
GGGGCTCCGAGCGGCGGCACCTTCGCATACCGGCCGCGCTTCTTTTCCGGGGCGTTCAGGGCGAGGAGCGAGGCGAGCCCGTCCCACGCGCCGCCCAGCGCAATGCCCTGGCCGATGCGCAGGATCGCGAGAATCACCGCCGAGGCGATGCCGACCTCATTGTAACCGGGCAGGAAGCCGACCGAGACGGTGGCGGTACCGAGGAGGAACAGTGCGATGGTCAGCTTCGTTCCACGCCCGTGGCGGCGGTCGATCGCAAGGAAAATCTGCGAGCCGATCGGCCGGGCAAGGAAAGCGAGCGGAAAAAGCGCGAAAGAGTATAAGGTGCCGGTCACGCGATCGACGAACGGGAAGATCAGCTGCGGAAACACCAGCACCGACGCAATCGCGTAGACGAAGAAGTCGAAGAATTCGGAGGTGCGCCCGATGATCACCCCGATTGCAATCTCGCCGGGACGAACATGGCTCGTCGCGCCAGCGTCGCGCGCGGCAGGGGTAGGGTGGGCAATTGCTTCGGCCATCTGTCGTCAACTCTCGAACGAAAACCGCGCTCCCTTAGGCCGCCCTGCCGGCCCTGGGGATAGGACAAATTGTCCTATTTCGCACCTGCACAAACAGGACTAGCGCCCGATGATTATGCACATCATGCACCCTAAGACTCGAAACGGGAAGTGGCGCCGGGCGCTCACGATGCTGCCGCTGATCGCGGCGCTCGGCGGGTGCAATCTGGTGGTGATGAATCCCGCGGGAGACGTCGCGCGCCAGCAGGCCGATCTGATTCTGTGGTCGACCGGGCTGATGTTGCTGATCATCATCCCGGTGATGGCGCTGACCGTGCTGTTCGCGTGGCGCTATCGCGCGTCGAACAAGGATGCGGAATATAATCCGGACTGGGATCACTCGACCGCGCTCGAGCTGGTGATCTGGTCCGCGCCGCTGCTGATCATCATCGCGCTGGGCGCGCTGACCTGGGTCGCGACTCACACGCTCGATCCCTATCGCCAGATCGAGCGGATCGCCGCGGGCAAGCCGGTGCCGGCGAATCAGCAGCCGCTCGACGTGCAGGTCGTGTCGCTCGACTGGAAATGGCTGTTCATCTACCCCGAACAGGGCGTGGCGACGGTCAACGAGCTGGTCGTGCCGGTCGATCGCCAGGTGCGCTTCCGCCTCACCTCGTCGGACGTGATGAACACCTTCTACGTCCCTGCGATGGCCGGGATGATCTACACGATGGCCGGGATGGAGACGAAGCTCCACGCCGTGCTCAACAAGCCGGGCAATTATGCCGGCATGTCCGCGAATTATTCGGGCGCCGGCTTCTCGGGGATGAATTTCCGTACCCATGCGGTCGACGACGCCGGGTTCGCACGCTGGGTCGCTTCGACCAAGGCGGCGGCGGGCAAGCTCGATACCGCGACCTATCTCAAGCTCGAACAGCCGAGCGAGCGCGTGCCGGTGATGCATTTCGGCACGATCGAGCGCGGGCTGTTCGATCGCGCGGTGAACCAGTGCGTCAAGCCGGGCACGCCGTGCATGAGCGAATCGATGCACCACGGCCATATGCCGGCGCCTGCGGCCGAACCGGCCGGCGCCGAGCATCAGCCGCATCATCCCACCAATTCCTCGACCGGGGCCTGAGGCAATGTCCGACGCCGTGACCAAGTTCCTGTTCGGCCGCCTGACGCTGGAGGCCATTCCCTATCACGAGCCGATCCTGCTCGGCACTTTCGCGATGGTCGTGCTCGGCGGCATCGTGGTGGTGGGTGCGCTGAGCTATTACAAGCTCTGGAATTACCTGTGGCGCGAGTGGTTCACCACCGTCGACCACAAGCGCATCGGCATCATGTATCTCGTGCTCGGCACGGTGATGCTGCTGCGCGGCTTCGCCGACGCGATCATGATGCGCCTGCAACAGGCGATCGCCTTCAACGGCAGTGACGGCTATCTGCCCGCGCATCATTATGATCAGGTGTTCACCGCGCACGGCGTGATCATGATCTTCTTCGTGGCGATGCCGTTCGTCACCGGGCTGATGAACTATATCGTCCCGCTGCAGATCGGTGCGCGTGACGTGTCCTTCCCGTTCCTCAACAATTTCAGCTTCTGGATGACCACCGCGGGCGCGATCCTGGTCATGATGAGCCTGTTCGTCGGCGAATTCGCGCGGACCGGCTGGCTGGCGATGGCGCCACTGTCGGGGCTCGATTACTCGCCCGATGTCGGGGTCGATTATTACATATGGGCGCTGCAGATAGCGGGCGTCGGCACCTTGTTATCCGGGGTCAATCTGATCGCGACGATCGTCAAGCTGCGTGCGCCGGGCATGACGCTGATGAAGATGCCGGTGTTCACCTGGTCGGCGCTCGTCACCAACGTGCTGATCGTCGCCGCTTTCCCGGTGCTGACCGCGGTGCTCGCGCTGCTCGGCGCGGACCGTTACCTCGGCACGCATTTCTTCACGAACGAAGCGGGCGGCAACCCGATGATGTACGTGAACATGATCTGGATCTGGGGCCACCCGGAGGTTTACATCCTCGTCCTCCCCGCGTTCGGCGTGTTCAGCGAGGTCGTGTCGACCTTCTCGGGCAAGCGGCTGTTCGGCTATACGTCGATGGTCTACGCGCTGATCGTCATCTGCATCCTGTCCTACCTCGTGTGGCTGCACCATTTCTTCACGATGGGCTCGGGTGCGACGGTCAACAGCTTCTTCGGCATCACGACGATGATCATCTCGATCCCGACGGGGGCGAAGATCTTCAACTGGCTGTTCACGATGTATCGCGGCCGCATTCGCTTCGAGCTGCCGATGATGTGGTCGATCGCGTTCATGCTGACCTTCGTCATCGGCGGGATGACCGGGGTGCTGCTCGCCGTGCCGCCGGCCGACTTCGTGCTGCACAACTCGCTGTTCCTCGTCGCGCACTTCCACAACGTCATCATCGGCGGCGTGCTGTTCGGGATGTTCGCCGGGATCAATTACTGGTGGCCCAAGGCGTTCGGCTTCAAGCTCGATCGCACATGGGGGCTGGTGAGCTTCTGGAGCTGGGTGATCGGCTTCTGGGTGGCGTTCACCCCGCTCTATATCGTCGGGCTGATGGGGGTGACGCGCCGCCTGCGCACCTTCGACGATCCGTCGCTGCAGATCTGGTTCGTGATCGCCGCGGTCGGCGCGGGGATCATCGCGATCGGCATCGCCGCCTTCCTGATCCAGATCGCGGTCAGCATCCGCAATCGCGAGGCGCTGAAGGACGTCACCGGCGATCCGTGGCACGGCCGCACGCTGGAATGGTCGACCTCGTCGCCGCCGCCTGATTACAATTTCGCCTTCACGCCGGTGATCCACGATCTCGACGCCTGGGCCGATATGAAGGCGAAGGATCAGATGGCGCCGACGCAGGGCTGGCTCGACATCCATATGCCGCGCAACACCGGGGCCGGCGTGATCCTCGCCGGGCTGTCGATGATCGTCGGGTTCGGGCTGATCTGGCATATCTGGTGGATGGTCGGACTGGGGATGCTCAGCGTGATCGGCTACGCGATCTTCCACAGCTTCGATTACGATCGCGATTTCAACATCCCGGCGGCCGAGGTTGCCGCGACGGAGACCGCGCGCCTCAAGGCGCTGGCGGCGGCAGGGGTCTGAACCATGGCGCACAGCAACCCCACCGCCACTGCGGACGGCACGCCGATCTATTGGGAAACCGAGCCGCATCATCACGAGAGCGGGTCGAGCACGATGCTGGGCTTCTGGCTCTACATCATGAGCGACTGCCTCATCTTCGCGATGCTGTTCGCGTCATGGGGCGTCTACGGCCGCAATTTCGCGGGCGGCCCGACCAGCCACGAGCTGTTCGATCTGAAGCTGGTCGCGGTCAACACCGCGTTGCTGCTGTTCTCGTCGATCACTTATGGCTTCGCGATGATCGCGGCGCACGAGCAGCGCAAATCCGCCGCGCTGCGCTGGCTGGTGGTCACTTTGCTGTTCGGCCTCGGCTTCCTCTCGATCGAATTGTTCGAATTTTCCGAGCTGATCCACGAGGGCGCGGGGCCGGGGCGTTCAGCGTTCCTGTCGAGCTTCTTCGCCTTGGTCGGCACCCACGGGCTGCACGTCTTCTCGGGCTCGATCTGGCTCGTCACCCTGATGGTACAGGTCGTGCGCAAGGGGCTGATCCCCGCCAATGTGCGGCGGCTGGAATGCCTGTCGCTGTTCTGGCACTTCCTTGACGTCGTGTGGATCGGCGTCTTCACCTTCGTCTATCTGCTGGGGTCGATGGCATCATGAGCGCGCACGAAAACGACAGCGGTGCGCCGCACGGCACGCGGCGCGATTATGTCACCGGCTTCCTGCTGTCGGTGGTGCTCACCGCCATCCCGTTCGGGCTGGTGATGAGCGGGGTGATCACCGATAGCCGCATCACCGCCGCGCTCATCGCCGGGCTGGCGATGGTGCAGATCGTCGTCCACATGGTCTATTTCCTCCATATGAACGCGCGATCCGAACACGGCTGGACGTTGATGGCGCTGATCTTCACGGTGGTGATCGTGGTGATCGTGCTGGCGGGATCGCTGTGGGTGATGTTCAACATGAACCATTATATGATGCCGCCAATGCCGCCGCAGGCGGCACATGGCGCGCCGCCGATGGATATGGGCGGGATGTGAAGGGGCTCGCCGCCCGGGCGCTGACCATTGCCGCGATCCTGGGGTTCGTCGCGCTCGGCATCTGGCAGCTCGAACGGCGGACGTGGAAGCTCGCGCTGATCGAGCGCGTCGACGCGAAGCTGGCGGCGGCCCCGATAGCGGCCCCGCCGGCGGCCAAGGCACTGCGCGAGGACGATGCCTATACCCGCGTCACCGCCAGCGGCCGCTATCTCCCCGGCCATGACGTTTATGTTCAGGCGCTGACCGATCTCGGTGGCGGCTATTGGGTGATGACCCCGCTCGATACCGCGAACGGGCGGATCCTGATCAACCGTGGTTTCGTCCCCGCCGACCTGCGCGGGCGCGCGCCGCTTGCCGCCGGGCCGGTGACGGTGAGCGGGCTGATCCGGCTGAGCGAGCCGGGCGGCGGCTTCCTGCGCGCCAATGATCCCGCCGCCGGGCGCTGGTATTCGCGCGACGTTGCGGCGATCGCCGCGGCGCAGCGGCTGGGGGCGGTGGCGCCGTGGTTCATCGACGCCGGCGCGAACGGGGGCGCGTGGCCGCGCGGCGGGCTGACCGTCGTCGCCTTTCGCAACGCGCATCTGAGCTACGCGCTGACCTGGTTCGCGATGGCCGGGCTGCTCGCGGTGCTGGCGTGGCGTGCGATGCGAAAGCGCGGTCGATGACCACGCTGGCGGGGCGCGAGGATGCCGCGCGGCGCAACCTGCTGTTGCTGGTGCTGTTGCGCTGGCTCGCGGTGGGCGGGCAGCTTGCGACGATCCTGCTGGTCGAATTCGTCCTCGATATCCGGCTGCCGCTGTTCCCGATGCTGGCGACGCTCGGCGGGCTGGTCGCGCTCAACCTGCTCCAGCTTGCCTCGATCCGCTTCCGCTCGGTCAGCAACGGCGAATTGCTCGGTGCGCTACTGATCGACGTTGCCGCGCTGACCGCCCAGCTCGCCTTGTCGGGTGGGGCGACCAACCCGTTCATCACCTTGTTTCTGCTGCAGGTGGTGCTCGGCGCGGTGCTGCTGGAGGCGTGGTCGAGCTGGCTGCTCGTCGCGGTGACCAGCGCGGCCTTTGCCTTGCTCACCGTGGTTCACCATCCGTTGCCGCTGCCGTTCGGCCTGGTGAGCCATTTGTCGGTGGCCTATAGGGCCGGAAGCTGGTTCAGCTTCGTCCTCGCGGCGGTGCTGGTGGTGTCGTTCGTCACCCGTATCGCGCGCAATCTGCGCGAGCGCGACGCGCATCTCGCGACGATGCGCCAGCGCGCGGCGGATCATGAGCATATCGTGCGGATCGGGCTACTGGCGAGCGGCGCGGCGCATGAACTCGGCACCCCGCTGGCGACGCTGTCGGTGGCGCTGGGCGACTGGCGCCGCGACGCGCGCGACCCCGCGCTCGCCACCGAGGCGGCGGAAATGGAAGCCGAAGTCGCGCGCTGCAAGGAAATCCTCGCCGGCATCCTGTTCGCCGCGGGCGAGGTGACCGGCGAGGCGCCGGCGCGTACCACCTTGCGCCGCTTCGTCGGCGGGATCGTCGAGCGCTGGGGGCGGCCCGAGCTGGTGACATTGGTCGACGCGCTCGCCACCGATCCGCCGATCGTCGCCGATCGCGCACTGGCGCAGACGCTGATCAACCTGCTCGACAATGCGATCGAGGCGGGGGCGTCGGGCGTCACCTTGCTGCTTGATCTGGTGCGCGATGCGCAGGGCGAGGCGGATATCGTGATCACCGCGCGCGACGACGGGCGCGGTTTCCCCCCGGCCTTTCTCGATCATGTCGGGCGGCCGTATCAGAGCAGCAAGGAGCGCCGCGGGGCGGGGCTGGGGCTGTTCCTTGCCGCCAATGTCCTGCGTACTTTGGGCGGGGCGCTGGAGGCGCGCAACGATCCGCATGGCGGCGCGGTGGTGGTGCTGCGCATCCCGCTCGCCGCGCTGGCGCTGGAGGAACGATGATGAGCGAGCGGCGGTTGCTGATCGTCGAGGATGACGCGGTGTTTGCGCGCACGCTGGCGCGCTCGTTCGAGCGACGCGGCTATCAGGTGAAGGTGCTCAATTCGCCCGACGGGCTGGAGGAGGCAGCGCGCGATTTCGCGCCCGATCATGCGGTGGTCGATCTGCGGCTGGGCGGGGGCGCCTCGGGGCTGACCTGCGTGCAGATGCTGCACGCGCTCGATGCGGGCATGCGGATCGTCGTGCTGACCGGCTTTGCCAGCATCGCGACCGCGGTCGAGGCGATCAAGCTCGGCGCGACCAATTATCTCACCAAGCCCGCCAATACCGACGATATCGAGGCGGCGTTCGCGCGCGTCGAGGGCGATCCGGACGCCGACATCGCCACCCGCACGACGAGCATCAAGACGCTCGAATGGGAGCATATCCACCAGACGCTGGTGGATACCGATTTCAACATCTCCGAAGCCGCCCGCCGCCTCGGCCTCCACCGCCGCACATTGGCGCGCAAGCTGGAGAAGCGGCACATCTGAGCGTCTAGCCCTCAATCGTCATGCCGGGCTTGACCCGGCATCCAGAGTAACGGGCGATGACGTTCTTGGCTCTGGATGCCGGGTCAAGCCCGGCATGACGGTGAGTGACGCCGGATCAGAAAGCCGCGATTCCGGTGATCGCGCGCCCGAGGATCAGCGCATGCACGTCATGCGCGCCCTCATAAGTGTTGACGGTTTCGAGGTTCATCAGGTGGC
>JAFKLV010000075.1 GCA_017304125.1 Sphingomonadales bacterium | reverse complement strand
CCAGCGCCCATTTCATCGCTGCAGCGGGATCGGCGACGCGGAACGCCATCGCGCTGGCCGAGGGGCCGTGCTCGCCCCGGAACGACGCGACGCGGCCCGCTTCGTCGCGGTTGAGCATCAGGTTGATCCGGCCCTGCTTGTAGCGGGTGACGTTCTTGGTCGGGTGACGGTGCGTGGCCGTGAAGCCGAGCTGTTCGAACTGCCGGCCCATCGCCTCGGGATCGGGCGAGGTGAATTCGACGAACTCGAAACCGTTGAGGCCAAGCGGATTGTCGGGGGTCATGACAGGTCTTCCCAAAGGGGGTTGGTATCAATTGAAACTATTATTGCGTGTTGAGCAAGTCGTGTCAAATGCTACCGTCGCTTGATGACCAATCGCCTACAGCTCGATCGGTTCCTGCCGTATCGCTTGTCGATCACCTCGAATCTGGTGAGCGACCGGATTGCCCATGCCTATGAATCGATGTTCGGGTTGACGATCCCGGAATGGCGGCTGGTGGCGGTGATCGCCGAGGTCGACACGATCACCCAGGCGGAGATCGGCGAGCGCACGCGGATGGACAAGGTGACGGTCAGCCGTGCCGCGATCGCGCTGGTCGGGCGCGGCTTGCTGGAGCGTGCGCCGAACGAGACGGACAAGCGCTCGCATCTCCTGTCATTGTCGCCGGAAGGACGCGAGCTTTACGCGCTCGTCGCGCCCAAGGCGCTGGAGCTGGAGGCGAAGGTGTTCGCGCGCTTTACCGCGGCGGAACTGGAAGCGTTCACCACGATGCTGCGCCGGATCGATGCCGCCGCGCTCGAGGGGGATTAATCCAGCGGCAGCACCGGCTGGTCGCGCTCGTCCGGGTCGAGGATGCTCGACAAGGTAAGCCCGAGTAACCGGATGCCGCCCTCCACCGGCAATTCGCGGGCCATCAGCGTCTGGCCGATCGCGGCGAATTGCGCGCGGCCGGCGACCGGATCGGTGAGCGAACGCGCGCGGGTGAAGGTGCGGAAATCGGCGCGGCGGAATTTCAGCGTCACGGTGCGCCCGCGCTCGCCGCTGCGCACCACCCGCTCCCACGCCGCCTCGGCGACATGATCGATCGCGGCGGCGATCTCGCCCGCGTCGGCGAGATTGTGGTCGAACGTCCGCTCGGCGCCGATCGATTTGGTCGGCCGGTCAGGGCGCACCGGGCGATCGTCGAGCCCGCGCGCGGCGCCGTGGAGATAATCGGCGTGGCTGCCGAAATGCGCGCGGAGAAAATCGACTGATTGCCCGCGCAGATCCTCGCCGGTCTCGATCCCCAGCGCCGCCATCCGCCGCGCCGTCACCGGGCCGACGCCGTGGAAGCGCGCGACCGGCAGCGCGGCGACGAACGCCGGTCCCTTCGCCGGGGGAATGACGCACAGCCCGTCAGGCTTGTTCTGATCCGACGCCAGCTTGGCGATGAACTTGTTGTAGCTCACCCCGGCCGAGGCGGTGAGCCCGGTTTCGGCGCGGATGCGCGCACGGATCTCCTGCGCGATCGCGCGGGCGGAGCCTAGCCCGTGCTGGTCTTCGGTCACATCCAGATAGGCCTCGTCGAGCGCCAGCGGCTCGATCAGCGCGGTATAATCGGCGAAGATCGCGCGGATCTGATGACTGATCGCGCGATAGACGTCGAAGCGCGGGCGGACGAAGATGAGTTCGGGGCAGCGCCGCCGCGCGGTGACCGAGGGCATCGCCGAGCGCACCCCGAACGCGCGCGCTTCATAGCTGGCCGCCGCCACCACCCCGCGCGCCTCCGCGCCGCCCACCGCCACCGGGCGACCGCGCAGCGTGGGGTCATCGCGCTGTTCGACCGACGCATAAAAGGCGTCCATGTCGATATGGATGATCTTGCGCGGGGAGGGGGCGTCCGACACGCGGGCGACCTTGCCACGAAAGTCGCGCCAGGAGAACAGGGCGCGAACGAAATGACAAAGGCCCCGGCCGCGCGAACGGCCGGGGTCTTGTTTTTCGCCCGTCGGGGCTGGCTGGTTACAGGACCTCGAACAGCCCCGCCGCGCCCATACCGCCGCCGATGCACATCGTGACGACGACATATTTCGCGCCGCGGCGCCTGCCCTCGATCAGCGCGTGGCCGGTCATGCGGGCGCCGGACATGCCATAGGGGTGGCCGATCGAGATCGCGCCGCCGTTGACGTTGAGCAGCTCATTGGGGATGCCGAGCTTGTCGCGGCAATAGAGCACCTGCACCGCGAACGCCTCGTTGAGCTCCCACAGCCCGATATCGTCCATCTTGAGGTTGAACCGGTCGAGCAGTTTCGGGATCGCGAACACCGGGCCGATCCCCATCTCGTCGGGCTCGGTGCCGGCGACCGCCATGCCGACATAGCGGCCGAGCGGCTGCAGCCCGCGCTGCTCGGCCAGCTTCTCCTCCATCAGCACGCTCGCGGCGGCGCCGTCCGACAGCTGCGAGGCATTGCCGGCGGTGATGTTGAGATCGGGGCCGAGCACCGGCTGGAGCGCCTTCAGCCCCTCCAGCGTGGTCTCCGGGCGGTTGCCCTCGTCCTTGGCGAGCGTCACTTCCTTATAGGAGACTTCCTTGGTCTCCTTGTTGACCACCGCCATATTGGCGGTGACGCTGACGATCTCGTCGTCGAACTTGCCCGCGGCCTGCGCGGCGGCGGTGCGCTGCTGCGACTGGAAGGCATATTCGTCCTGCGCGTCGCGGCTGATGCCGTAACGCTTGGCGACCACTTCGGCGGTCTGCAGCATCGGCATGTAGATGTCCTTGTGCATCGCGACCAGTTCGGGGTCGGGCTGCACGCGCATCTGCGGGGTCTGGACGAGGCTGATCGATTCGACGCCGCCGCCGATCGCGACATCCATATTGTCGACCATGATCTCCTTGGCGGCGGTGGCGATCGCCATCAGCCCCGAGGCGCACTGGCGGTCGACCGACATGCCCGACACCGTCACCGGCAAGCCGGCGCGGAGCAGCGAGGTGCGCGCGATATTGGTCGCCTGCGCGCCCTGCTGCAGCGCGGCGCCGAGCACCACGTCCTGCACCTCGGCACCGTCGATCTTGGCGCGCTCGACGGCGGCGCGGATCGCGTGGCTGGCGAGGGTGGGGGACGGGAGGTTGTTGAACGCCCCGCGATAGGCGCGGCCGATCGGGGTGCGGGCGGTGGAAACGATAAGGGCGGAACGCATGTGATGCTCTCCTGAAAGATCAGTCGGATAAGGCTGGTGTCTAGGGGGTCAGGCGAAGACCTGCGTGATCCATTCAGCGATCATCGCGGGCTTGTCCTTGCCCTCGATCTCCACCGTCGTTTCGGTGGTGAACTGGAACTGGCCGGGGCGCTTTTCCTCGAATTCGGTGATCTTCGAACGGCCGCGGACGCGCGAGCCCGACGGCACCGGCGCGAGGAAGCGCACTTTGTTGCCGCCGTAATTGACCCCCATCTTCACCCCGTCGAGCCGCGGCATGCCGGGGTTCTTGGCGCTGAGCTGCGGCAGCAGCGAAAGGGTGAGGAAGCCGTGCGCGATCGTGGTGCCGAACGGGGTCAGCTTGGCGCGCTCAGGGTCGACGTGGATGAACTGATGATCGCCGGTCGCGTCGGCGAACTGGTTGATCATCTCCTGCGTCACCTCGATCCACTCGGAAACGCTTTCCTTGCCGATGCTGGCCTTCATCTCGTCCGGGGTCACAATCCCTCCATCGATGTTTTGCGCCGCAGCGCAGCGTGGTCGCTCCCTGTAGTCAAGGAACGCCCGCCGCTGCAAGTCTTGGCTGACCGCATGCTTGAAAATTGGTGTTGCTGCTAGGGAAATCAAGCCGATCGCGGCCGAACCCGATGTTCGAAATTTCTGCTCCCGGCTTCTTCAGGGACGGGCGAGGCAGATCGCTTAATGGCTCGCCGAGTCGCTTTCGGGATAGGGCATGATCAGTTTCCCATCCGGCGCGGCGGTCATCGAGACCTGCGTCGGATAGGGGATCGAGATATTGTGCTCGGCGCACATGCGAATGAGCCCGATACCCACTTTGTGCCGCCCCTCGAACGCTGCGGCGAATTCGGGCGTGTCGCTGTCGAACTCGATATCGAAATCGAGCGTCGATGCGCTGAACTTGATGAAGCCGCAGCGGACGAAGATCAGGCCGCTGGCCTCGATCACGCCCTTCACCAGATCGGGGAAGGCCTGCAGCGTCTCGATCGGGGTCTGATAGGCGATCCCCAGCGTGAAGGTGGTGCGGCGGAACTGGCGCCGGGTGTTGTTGCAGATTTCCTTGTCGAGCAATTTGCGGTTGGAGATGATCCGCTCTTCGCCGTTGGTGCCGCGGATACGGGTCGACTTGAGCCCGATTTCCTCCACCGTTCCCCCGGAATTCTCATAGGAGATCGCGTCGCCGCGACGGAACGGCCGGTCGAAGATGATCGCCAGTGCCGCGAACAGATCGGCGAAGATGCCCTGCGCGGCAAGGCCGATCGCGATGCCGCCGACGCCGAGGCCGGCGACCAGCCCGGTGACGTTGACCCCGAGATTGTCGAGCACGACGATCAGCGCGATCGCGAACAGGGCGAAGCTGACCAGCACGCGGATCAGCCCCATCGCGCTCATCAACGCCTCGCCCGAATAATGTTCGGAGTGGGTGCGGTTCTCGATCGCGCCGAGGATCACCTCGCGCGCCCAGATCGCGGCCTGGAACACCGCGACGATCGTGAACAGGAAATGGATCGTGGCGGAGACGGGGCGCGGTGCGCCGGCATAGCCCTCCACCAGCCGGATCGTGAGCAGGATGATGAAGTAATTGTTGGTGCGCTGGATCGCGCGCCCGAACACCACCGGCCAGCCCAGCCCGAGTTTCTTGCTGCGCTCGATCAATTTGGCGGCAAAGCTGCGCAGCCACATCAACAGTGCGGCAATGCCGAGGCCGATGCCGCAGGCGATCGCGATCTGCAGCCAATGGGTGGCGATCCAGGTGACGCTCGAATGATAGAGCGCCTCGAACTGGCTGTTCCAATCTTCACGGGGCAGGATGGGCGCCTTGGCCGGGGCGCTGGTGTTGCTCATGTCGTTTCCTTGTCGGGCCGCGCGGGAAAAAGCGGGCAAGGCGATATGCTTCGCCGCCTTCGATACCTGTTCGTAACGAAACGTCCAATGCGCGGTTCCGGCCGTCCGACGTGGGTTTGGCTCCGCTCCTCCCTTCCGCTCCTGCTCCCCTCCCTCGTGAAGGGAGGGGCTGGGGGTGGGTGGGTATGAGGCTGGCGAGCCGGTGCCCCCCACACCAACCCACCCCCGACCCCTCCCTTGTTCAAGGGAGGGGAGAAGAAGGGAAAGGAGAAGGGGAAAGAAAGGAAGGGAGCTTACGCCGCGGCGGGCGTCAGGCGTTTGCCGAACATCGGGCGCCACACGGTCTCGCGGCGCTTACGCGTGAGGTAGGTATCGAGTCCGATCTGCGCGCCGATCAGCATATAGATGAACGGCTGGAAGGCGATGCCGACGAAGGCGCCGCCGAGCAGATAGATCAGATGCGCATGCTGCAGCGCCCCCGCCAGCGCGCCGCCCCACGCGAATTCGCCCTCGCGGTGGCGCCGGCGCAGTATCTCCATGCGGATCAGCCCCGACAGGCTGAGCAGCAGCCACAGCGCCAGCCCGGGATAGCCCTGTTCGCCGAGCATCTCGAAATAGCTCGAATGATAAGCGCGGCTCTTGTCGACCGTCAGGTTGCGCTCGACGGTGGTCGACGCCCCCGATCCCTTCACCGCCACGGTATCGTAGCGGATTTGATTCTGGCGATACGCCTCGAAGCCGCCGCCGAACGGATGGGTCTTGGCGTATTCCCAGGTCCATTGCCACACCGCGAGCCGGGTCGAGGCGGATTCATCGGCCTGATAGGTCTTGATCGTCGCCATCCGGTCGCTGAACGCCGAGGGGAGGAACGGCACCGCGACCAGCCCCGCCGCCGCGAGCGCGCCGAGATAGAGCATCGGCCGCTTCACATCGCGCAGCGTGAGCAGGGCGAGCAGCCCGATGCACATCAGCCCGGTGCGCGCCGAGGTGCCGACCGGGATCAGCAGGCAGGCGAACACCAGCGCATAAGCGAATAATTTCACTGGCCGCCCGGTGCCGAACACGGTGCCGTAGCGCGCCAGCCACATCACGATCGGGACGATGCAGATCGCCACCGCCGAGATGATGCTGCCCTCGTACAGCCCCGAATTGTTGGCGACCATCAGGTTGAGCTCGCCATAGCCGCCGCCCGAGAACACCGTCTTGATCCCGCCGACGATGATGATCGACGACGCCGACAGGGTCATGAACAGCAGCAGCGCCTCGATCCGCAATCGCGTGCGCAGGGTGAGCGGGAGGAAGGCGGCGAAGGCCAGCGCCTTCCACACCCAATCCCATTTATCGAGCGCTTCTACCGGGAAATCGGCGGTGCGCGTGGTGATCCCGCAATAAAGGATCAGCAACAGGATCAGCCCCTGCCGCGGCGCGACGCGGCAATCCTTCTTGTCGTCGAACACCAGCCAGCCGCCGAACGCGGCCGCGAATGCGATCATCGAGATCGGCAGGCTGTTGAGCAGCATATAGGTCAGTCGCTGCGGCGAGACGATGTCGATATAGACGTAGGCGAGCACGAACAGGAACGGGCGGCGCAGCCCCATCCCGAACAACGCGAGCAGAAAAGCGATGAAGGCGAGATCACGCACGCGGATCGCGCTCCCGATGAGCGTCGCGCCCCGGCGGCGGGGTTTCGCGATCGAGATCAGGCCGGCGCAGCAGCAGCCACGCGGCGAGCAGCATCAGCCCATGCGTCAGGCCGAGCGCAAAATTGTCGATCATCGGCGCCACGTCCCTCGCTGCGAGGCGCCGCTTTATCGGCATGGCGGTTGACGCGGCGTTAAATGATCCTGTGCCAAGCATATTCCCGCGATGCGTATTCTTCATGTCCTCGATCACGGCCTGCCGCTGCACAGCGGCTACACCTTCCGTACCCGCGCAATCCTGACCGCGCAGATCGCGCGCGGCTGGGACGTCGCAGCGGTCACCGGCCCGCGGCAGGGCAAGACCGAAGCGGCGTTCGAGCGGGTCGACGGGATCGATTTCCACCGCACCGTTCCGCCGCGCGCCTTGCCCGCGCCGGCCGGCGAACTGGCCGAGATCGCGGCCTTCGCGCGGCGCATCGATGCGGTGGTCGAACATTATCGCCCGGATGTGCTCCACGCGCATTCACCGGTGCTGGGGGCCTTGGCTGCTTTGTGGGTGGCGCGGCGGCGCGGGCTGCCGCTGGTCTATGAAATTCGCGCTTTCTGGGAGGATGCGGCGGTCGGCAACGGCACCGGGCGCGAGGGCTCGGCGCGCTATCGTGCGACGCGCGCGCTGGAAACCTGGGCGGTGCGGCGCGCCGATGCGGTGGCGGTGATCTGCGAGGGGTTGCGCGGCGA
>JAFKLV010000074.1 GCA_017304125.1 Sphingomonadales bacterium | reverse complement strand
CGCCACAATGCGCTCGCGACCGCGCTGGGGCGGACGCCGATCCTGACGGCCTAATCCCTCTGCTCCCCTCCCTTGTTCAAGGGAGGGGAGCAGAGGGCGTTGTTCTACGGGGCGCTTACCCGCAGTTGAGGCTGCGGACGATATTGCGCTCGCCGACCATGATGTTGAGCCGGTCGGCGCGGAAATCCATCGTTGCGGCCTGCCCCGGATAGAGCACGCGGACGCTGCGCGCGCCCGACATATGCCGCGCGCGGCGCTGGAGATCGGGGCGATAGGGCGCGCCGACGAAGCGCTGAACGGCATCGGCGCGGCATTGGCGCGCCGGGCCGGGCATCCCCGGCCGATCGTCGACACAGCCGGCCAGCGCGATCAGCGGCAGGACGGCAAAGAGGGCCTTGGTCATCCGGCATTCCCCTCGGTTCGCGTCATCTTGAGCCTGCCGCCCTGAACCGCGAAACCCAATCGGCCCTCGACCAGATCAAGCGCGTCACGCCCGAATTGGTCATAACGCCAACCCTCTAGAATCGCTAGACCTTCCCGCGCACCCGCGGCCAGCGCCTCCAGCTCCTCGCCGCGCGCGAGCAGCCGCGGGGCGACATCGATATCGCGCGCGCGGATCTTGAGCAGCAGCTTGAGCAGATCGGCGACCAGCGCGCCTTCCTTGCCCAGCCCGGGCTTGCGATCGTCGCGCGGCGGCATTTCGCTCGCCGACATCGGTTGTGCCTCGGCGATCGCGGTCATCAGGCGTTTGCCGATATCGTTCGCCGCCCAGGTCGCGGAGAGCCCGCGCACCCGCGCGAGATCGGCCTGCTTCTTCGGCGGATGCCCAGCGAGATCGGCCAGCGTCTCGTCCTTGACGATGCGGCCGCGCGGCAGATCCTTGGCGCGTGCCTCCATCTCGCGCCAGCGCGCGATCGCCTTCAGCCGCCCAAGCACATCGGGCTTGCGGCCGGAAATGCGCACGCGCTTCCACGCCAGCTCGGGATCGTTGGCGTAATTGGCGGCATCGGCCAGCCGCTCCATCTCCTGATCGAGCCACGCGCCGCGCCCGGTCTTCTTGAGTCGCTCCAGCATCCGCGGGAAGATGTTCGACAGATGCGTCACGTCGCCGATCGCATAATCGACCTGGCGCTGATCGAGCGGGCGGCGCGACCAGTCGGTGAAGCGCGCGCCCTTGTCGATCTGGATGCCGAGCCAGCTGTCGACGAGGTTGGAATAGCCGATCTGCTCGCCCTGGCCGAGCGCCATCGCCGCGACCTGCGTGTCGAACAAGGGATGCGGGGTCTTGCCGGTGAGATTGTAGATGATCTCGATATCCTGCCCGCCGGCGTGGAAGACCTTCAGCACTTCCTCGTTGTTGACGAGCAGATCGAGCAGCGGGGTCATATCGAGCCCCGGCGCCTTGGGATCGATCGCGGCGGCCTCTTCGGTGTCGGCGATCTGGATCAGGCACAGCTCGGGCCAATAGGTGCTCTCGCGCATGAACTCGGTATCGACGCAGATGAAGGGGGCGTCGGCGAGGCGAGCGCACAGGTTGGCGAGCGTCGCGCTATCGGTGATCAATGGGTGAACGTGCATAAGTCGCGCCCCATAGCCTTACGCGCGCGCCTTGACAAAGCAGGGATGGAAGGGGAGGGCGCGGCGCATGCACGCATATCGTTCTCACACCTGCGCCCAACTCTCCGCGTCCAACGTCGGAGACACCGTCCGCCTTTCCGGCTGGGTCCACCGCAAGCGCGATCATGGCGGCGTGTTGTTCGTCGACCTGCGCGATCATTACGGCGTCACCCAGATCGTCGCGGATAGCGATTCGCCCGCGCTGCCGGTGCTCGAATCGCTCCGCACCGAATCGGTCATCACGATCGACGGCCATGTGAAAAAGCGCTCCGACGCGACGATCAACACCAACCTCGCGACTGGCGAGATCGAAGTGTTCGCCACCGCCGTCACCGTTCAGTCGGTGGCGCAGGAGCTGCCGATGCCGGTCGCCGGCGAGGCCGAATATCCCGAAGAAATCCGCCTGCGCTATCGCTTCCTCGATCTGCGCCGCGAGACGCTCCACGCCAATATCATGCTGCGGTCGGCGGTGATCGCCTCGATCCGGCGGCGGATGATCGATCAGGGCTTCACCGAATTCCAGACCCCGATCCTCACCGCGAGCAGCCCGGAAGGCGCGCGCGACTATCTCGTCCCCAGCCGCGTCCACCCCGGCAAATTCTACGCGCTGCCGCAGGCGCCGCAGATGTTCAAACAGCTGCTGATGGTCGCCGGCTTCGATCGTTATTTCCAGATCGCGCCGTGCTTCCGCGACGAGGATGCGCGCGCCGATCGTTCGCCGGGTGAATTCTACCAGCTCGATTTCGAGATGAGCTACGTCACCCAGGAAGACGTGTTCGCCGCAATCGAGCCGGTGCTCCACGGCGTGTTCAGCGAATTCGCCGACTGGCAGGGCAAGGGCCGCAGCGTCAGCGCGCTGCCGTTCCGCCGCATCCCGTATCGCGAATCGATGCTGAAATACGGCAATGACAAGCCGGACCTGCGCAACCCGATCCTGATCTCGGATGTGTCCGAGCATTTCGTCGGCTCGGGCTTCGGCCGCTTCGCCTCGATCGTCGAGGCGGGCGACGTGGTGCGCGCGATCCCCGCGCCGGGCACCGCGGAGAAGAGCCGCAAATTCTTCGACGACATGAACGCCTGGGCGCAGTCCGAAGGGTTCGCCGGGCTCGGCTATGCCACCCGCAAGGGGGGTGAGTGGGGCGGCCCGATCGCCAAGAACCACGGCGAGGACAAGATGAATGCGCTGGCCGATGCGCTCGGCCTCGGCCCGGATGACGGGCTGTTCTTCGCCGCCGGCAAGGAGGCGCAGGCCGCCAAGCTCGCCGGCCTCGCGCGGACCCGCGCCGCCGAGCAGCTCGACCTGATCGACAAGAGCCGGTTCGAATTCTGCTGGATCGTCGACTTCCCGATGTTCGAATATGACGAGGACAATAAGAAGGTCGACTTCAGCCACAATCCGTTCAGTATGCCGCAGGGCGAGCTGGAGGCGCTGGAGACCAAGGACCCGCTCGATATCCTCGCTTATCAGTACGATATCGTGTGCAACGGCGTCGAACTGTCGTCGGGCGCGATCCGGAACCACCGGCCGGAGATCATGTACAAGGCGTTCGAGATCGCGGGCTACACCCGCGAGGATGTCGACACGAACTTCGCCGGCATGATCAACGCGTTCAAGTTCGGCGCGCCGCCGCACGGCGGCTCTGCGCCGGGGATCGACCGCATCGTCATGCTGCTCGCCGATCAGCCCAATATCCGCGAGGTGATCGTCTTCCCGATGACGCAGAAGGCGGAAGACCTGATGATGGGCGCGCCGAGCTTCGTGTCCGCGAAGCAGCTGCGCGAACTCAACCTGCGCTCGACCGCCGAAGGCGTGCCGACCGCGGGCTAAACGCCTGGAATCGATCATGGCTAGCGCTGCGCCCGCTTTCGAGGCAGGTTGCGGCCATGATCGACCTGGCCGATTACGAAAAGGGCAAGCCCTATAAGGGCAAGTATAACCGCGATCTGGGGGCGCTGCAGGAGCGGCTGAACCATATCCTCGTCGCGCATATCGTCCATCAGCGACCCGCGGTGGTGATGCTGGAGGGCTGGGACGCGGCGGGGAAGGGCGGGATCATCCAGCGCCTCGTCGACACCTGGGATCCGCGGCATTTCGAGGTCTATCCGATCGGTGCGCCGACCCCGGAGGAAAAAGCGCACCCGTTCCTCTGGCGCTTCCGCAAGCATCTGCCCGAGCCGGGCGACATCACCGTGTTCGATCGCAGCTGGTATGGCCGCGTGCTGGTCGAGCGGGTCGAGGGCTTTGCGACGCGCTCGGAATGGCGACGCAGCTACAGCCAGATCAACGATTTCGAGACCCGGCTGATCGAATCGGGCACCACGCTGGTCAAGCTGTTCATCCATGTCGGGCAGAAGGAGCAGGACAAGCGCCTGCGCGATCGGCTCGACGATCCGTGGAAGCATTGGAAGACCGGACCGGAGGATTATCGCAACCGCGCCAAACGCGCCGCCTATCTGGAGGCGATGCACGAGATGTTCGAGCGCACCGATACCGCCGGGGCGCCGTGGCACGTGATCGACGGCAACAACAAGAAAGCGGCGCGGATCGCGGCGCTGACGATCGCGGCGGATGTGCTCTCCGCCAACGTGCCGATGGACGCGCCCGTGCTCGACCCCGAATTCGAACGCATCGCGCGTGAGGCGTTGAAGGGGTAATTATCCCGTCGTCACCCCGGCCTTGAGCCGGGGTGACGGAAGGACCTCACACCGCCGGCGCGAATTCCCCGTCGTCGCCCATCACCCACAATACGCCGCCGCGGATCGAGAACCATGCGCCGTGCAGCGCCAGCCGGCCCTCGGCTTCCGCCTCACGCACGCACGGGAAGCTGCGCAGATTGGCGATGCTGACGCGAACCGTTTCCAGCTCGAGCTGGTGCGCGGCCTCGTCGCCGGTGCCATATTGCGCGACGATGCGGTCGCGCGCTTCGTCGAGCATGTCGATCCAGCGCGCGATGAACCCGCCTTCGCCCGGCTTGGCATCGGCGAAGCGCCCGGTGAGCGAGGCGTGGACGCCGCCGCAGGTGCCGTGGCCCATCACCACGATTTCCTCGACCTTGAGCTGGGTCACCGCGAATTCCAGCGCCGCCGACACGCCGTGCCGCCCGCCGCCCAGCTCGAACGGCGGGACGAGGTTGGACACATTGCGCACCACGAAGATTTCGCCCGGCGACACGTCGAACACCGTCGCGGGATCGGTGCGGCTGTCCGAACAGGCGATGACCATCACCTTGGGGCTTTGCCCCTGTGACAGTTCGGCCCAGCGATCGTGCTGCTCGACCCAGCCATGTTCGTGGAAGCGCCGGTAGCCGGCGACGAGATCGGTGAAGACGGTCATGGGGGCCTCTCGATATCTGATGTGGCGGCATCGCCAAAAATACGGCGCAACCGCATTTTCCGAAGAATCTCTTATCGCGTTGTTTCGCGGGAGGGCAGTCGCTATTTGCACGCCCATGAACGACATCTCCCCCGTCGCCGCGCCGCGCCAGCGCAAGCCAGACTGGATTCGGGTGAAGGCGCCCACCTCGGTCGGTTTCGCCGAGACGAAAGGGCTGATGCGCCGGCTCAACCTCGCCACGGTGTGCGAGGAGGCGGCGTGCCCCAATATCGGCGAATGCTGGACCAAGAAACACGCTACGGTGATGATCCTGGGGGACACCTGCACCCGCGCCTGTGCCTTCTGCAACGTCAAGACCGGAATGCCGCGCGCGGTCGACCCGCTCGAGCCGGAGCATGTCGCGGTCGCCGCGGCCGAGCTGGGGCTGGAGCATATCGTCATCACCTCGGTCGATCGCGACGATCTGCCCGACGGCGGTGCGTCGCAATTCGTCAAGGTGATCCAGGCGCTGCGCCGCAACACGCCGAATACGACGATCGAGATCCTGACCCCCGATTTCCTCAACAAAGCGCACGCCGCGGTCGAGTCGATCGTCGAGGCGCGGCCCGACGTCTACAATCACAATCTCGAAACCGTCCCGCGGCTTTATCCGACGATCCGCCCCGGCGCGCGTTATTACGCCTCGCTGCGGCTGCTGGAGAGCGTGAAGCGCCACGATCCGTCGATCTTCACCAAATCGGGCGTGATGCTCGGGCTGGGCGAGGAGCGGCTCGAAGTCCATCAGGTGATGGACGATATGCGCTCCGCCGACATCGATTTCCTGACGATGGGGCAATATCTCCAGCCGACCCCGCGCCACGCCAAGGTCGCCGAATTCGTCACCCCCAAGGCGTTCGACGCTTATGCCGCGATCGCGCGGGCGAAGGGTTTCCTGCTCGTTGCCAGCTCGCCGCTGACCCGGTCGAGCTATCACGCCGGCGATGATTTCGCGAAGATGAGGGCAGCGCGCGAGGCGCAGCTTGCCAAGGCATAAGGAAACCCGCCGGCTCCCCTATACGCCGGAGCAGATGTTCGATCTGGTGGCGGATGTCGCGCATTATGCCGATTTCCTGCCGTGGGTGGTGGCGATGCGGGTGCGCAGCGACACGCCGACCGAAACGGTCGCGGACATGATCGTCGGCTTCAAGGGGCTGCGCGAAACCTTCACCTCGCGCGTGGTGAAGGAGCGGCCGATCTCGGTGCACGTCGATTATGTCGAGGGGCCGCTGAAATTCCTCCACAACGACTGGGCTTGCCGGCCCGACGGCGACGGCTGCCTGGTCGATTTCGCGGTCGATTTCGCGTTCCGGAACCGCGTGTTCGAGGCTATGGCCGGGCAGGTCTTCGCCGCCGCGCTGCGCAAGATGATTGGCGCGTTCGAGGAACGCGCGGCGGTGCTTTACGGCGCCGGATCGGCGGCGGGCGCGGGCTCCGGCGGCATCAGCAGGTCGAGCGCGACCAGCGCCGCCTGAAGCCGGACGCCACCGCGGCCGAGGTCGCCGAACTGGTGCTTGTCCGCCACCACGTCCGACGGATCGCCGCCGCGCTCGGCGCGCGCGAACACCACGGTGCCGACCGGTTTCTTCTCCGATCCGCCGCCCGGCCCGGCGACCCCGGTGATCGCCACCGCGACATCGGCCTGAGTCGTTTCGAGCGCGCCCTGCGCCATGCTCCACGCCACCGCGATCGACACCGCGCCGAAGGTCTCGAGCACGTCGTTGCTGACGTTGAGCAGCCCGAGCTTGGCCTCGTTCGAATAAGTGACGATCCCGGCCTCCAGCACGTCGGAGGAGCCGGGGATTTCGGTCAGCGCGGCGGAGACCAGCCCGCCGGTGCAGCTTTCGGCCACGGCGATGCGGCGCCCCGCGGCGCGATTCGCTTCGACGACGCGGATGGCCGCGGCGACAAGCTCGGAGGGGAGAACACTGTCGGTCATGATTTCGCCGCCGCACATACCGGAAGGTCGGGAACCCCGGCAACCGGCTTCCCGCGGGCCTTGCGTGCCTTGAGATATTGCAGGGTCGCGACGATGATCCCGGCGGTGTTGCGCGCGGGCAAAGGCTCGAGCAGCGTCACCAGCCGGTCGATCGTCGGGCAATCCGCCGGCTGGATGCGGCCGACGATCTGCGGCGCGAACAGCGAGGTGAGCAGCGGCCGCGCATAATCGGACTGGAGCAACGCATCGACCGCCGGATCGCTGAGTCGCACGATCGCGGCGCGCGCGGCCGGCCACGCCGAGTCGGCGGCGGCTTCATAACGCTGCAGGAACGCGCTCGACGGGCGACGCACGAGGCTCGACGCGGGGAGGGCGACGCACACGCGCCCGGTCTCGCGGATGATATCGGGCATCGCGACCAGCGCGATCGCCTCGGCATCGGCCGGGGTGAGGCACGGGGTCTGCGCGGTGGCGACGGTCGGCATCGCGACCAGAACGAGTGCGGCGATT
>JAFKLV010000073.1 GCA_017304125.1 Sphingomonadales bacterium | reverse complement strand
GGCTGACCAGCGCGCCGAGCACGCCACCCCCGCCGCCGCCCTCCCCGCTCTTGCCCAGGATCTGCTGCAGCCCGCTGCGGATCGCCGAGGCGGCGATTTCGGCCATCACCGCCAAGGCCACGCGCTTGAGGTCCTCGAACCCCAATTTGCCGCTCTGCACCGCGCGCAGCAGCGTGCGTTCGATCGCCCGCCCGGCGCGATCCGCGCCGCCGGCCAGCGGCCCTTCCAGCTCGCCGCGCATCACCGCCACGTCGCGCGCAAAGCCCGTCGTATCGGCGCGGACATTGACCACCAGCCGCTCGATTTCCTCATCCATCGGGATGCCTCTCCCTCAATCGCGCGATCGTCGCCGCATCGGGCGGCACCGCATCCGCGCCGTCGCCCAGACACGCACCAACCAGCGCCGCCAGCTCCGCCGGGGTCGCGCGCCAAAAGGCATCGGGCGCCCAGCCGAACATCACCCCCGCCAGCCCCGCCAGCCGCGCGGCACGATCGGCGAACAACGCCGCATCATCCCCCCTCCCTTGAACAAGGGAGGGGTCGGGGGTGGGTTGGTATGGGGGGCACCGATCCGCTCCCTCGCCGGCCAACCCACCCCCAGCCCCTCCCTTGTTCAAGGGAGGGGAGCAGCGAGGACCGTCCCCGCTCACCGCCCCGCCAATATCTGCCCGAGCAGCACGCGCAGCGCCGGGGTCGCCGCGGCAATCCCGCCCGCCGCCACCGCCTCGCCGAGCCGTTCGCGCGTCAGCCCCTCGGGCCGCGCGTCAAGGCAATGCCAGAACAGAGCGACCATCTCGCCCAGCCCCAGCCCGCCCGACGCGGCGCGCCCGACCAGCGCGAACAGCGGCCCCAATTCCTCCTCGGCGGCGACCAGCGCGGCGAAGCTCGGGCGCAGCACCAGCAGCTCGCCGGCCACCCGGATCACCGCCTCACCGCGCACCGGATTGGCCGCCGCGCTCACGCCGCCGCCACCGCGCCGGAGCTTTCAAGGCCCAGCGAATAAGAGCGCTCACCGTTGAAATCTCCGGCATAATCGAGCCGGACGACAAGGAACCTGCCGGTCATCGTCTCGCCGCCCTCGAACGTCAGGCGATAATCGTCGAGCGTCCCGGCGAGCGCATTGGCCTTGATCCGCGCTTCCGCCGCCGATCCGGTGAACACCCCCGCCGCCGCCACGCTGACGCTGCGCACCCCCGCGCCCGACAGCAATTCGCGCCACCCGCCGGATCCCTTGTGGGTGATCGCCACCGCATCGCCGTTGACGCTCATCTGCGTCGTGCGCATCCCCGCCACCGTCTGCCAGCCGCTTTCGCCGCCGATCTTGAGCAGAAACGCGCTTCCCTTCTCCACCGCCATCATTCGCTCTCCCGATAGAGGCGCACGACGAACTCGCTCGTCGCCACCCAGCGATCGCCGGCGGCACGCGCGACGCGGCTGCGCACGAAGCGCAGGTTCGCCACCCGCCACCCGTCGCCCAGCACCGCCGGCACCGCCTCCACCACATCCTCGATCACCGCCGCCAGCGCGCGCAGCCGCACCGGCCGCTCGCCGCCGTCATAGGCCGCGACGACGATCCGCCCCTCGCGCCCGCGCCAGTCCTTGCTGCTCCAGTCGACCAGCTCGGGCTGCTCGACCACGCCATGCGGCAGCGCGGCGCGCACCGGTGGCGCGTCGAACACCGCCGCCGCATCGCCCAGCGCCGCGCGCAACGCCGCGACCACCGCCGCCTGCGCCAGTTCGCGCGCGCTCATCTGAGCAACCCGCCGGGCCAGCGCAGCGCCGCCAGCACCCCGCGCCCGACGATCGTCACCCGCGTGCCGTCGCGCGTCACCCGCGCCCCCGGCACCGCCACCCGCGCCGCCAGCCGCTCGGCGAGCCGCAGCGCGCGCGCCGCCCCGACGCGCGCGGCCATCGCCTCGGCGCGGGTCACGGCCGCCGCTCCGCCGCCAGCCGCATCCGGCGATACGGCCGCCACAGCGCCGCGACCGCCGCCGGCGGCTGGGTCGCGCGCCCGCGATCCTCGTAGAGATGCGCGATCAGCGCCACGACGCCCTGCGCCAGCGGCGCGGGCAACCCGGCCCAATCGATCGCCAGCCCGGCGGTATAGCGCACCGTCACCCGGCCGACGCGCGCCTGATTGACCCGCACCCAGCCGCGCGCATCGCCGTCGATATCGATCGCATAATCGTCAGGGAGCAGATCGCCGATCCCGTCGATCGCGCGCACCGGCGCCTCGGCGAGCATCCGCCATGACGTCGCGGCGGGGATCGCCTCCTCCACCGCGCGCGCGATCAGCAGATTGCCGGTGAACGCCTCGCCGATCTCCAGCGCGCTGGCAGCGAATTGCGCCATCACCGCCTGCTCGCCGTCGCCCACGCTGCGCAGAAAGTCCCGCGCGGCGCCCACCGCCCCGGCGATCGCCGCGGGCGGGATCGGGACGGCGCTCATCGCCCGCCCCGCTGGTATGTCTGTGCCATGCCGACCCCCCGGTCCGACTGGTTGGAAAATGCCCCCTCTTCTCCCCTCCCTTCACGAGGGAGAGGAGAAGAAAGGAAACGCTCAGTAAAGCGCCAGAATGTCGCCCGCGCTGGTGCCGGTCGCGCGGACATATTGCGCGCGGAACGGCAACACCGCCCCGGCCGGCACATTCTTCCAGATCTGGTCGCTCGTCCCCGCGACCCCGCGCATCACGATCGTTCCCCCGGTGCCGACGTACAGCGCCTTGGGAATATCGCTCAGCGCGTTCACGTCATGCGGCACCACCGCAACCGCGCGCCGCGCCGGTGCCGATACGGTATCGGCGTTGTTGGCAAATGGATCGGCCATCTCGTCCGCTCCCTTTAGTTCGCGGCGAATTTCATCAGCTTGATCGCATCGCTGTCGGCGATCCCGCCGCCGATCCGCTTCGTCGCGTAGAAACTGACGAACGGCTTGTTGCTATAGGGATCGCGCAGGATCGCGGTTTCGCTGCGCTCGGCGATCAGATAGCCGGCGCGGAAATTGCCGAACGCGATCGACAGCGCATTGGCCGCGATATCGGGCATGTCCTCCGCCTCGATCACCGGATAGCCGAGCAGAGTCGCCGGCTGGCCCTGCGCCAGGCTCGGCTGCCACACGAACGCGCCGTTGGCGGTCTTGAACTTGCGGATCCGCGCCAGCGTCGCGGCATTCATCACGAATACCGCGCCCTGTCGGTGCGGCGCGCGCAGGCTCTGCACCAGATCGATCAGCCGCTCCTGCGGATTGGCCGAGAAATCTCCCGCCGCGCCCGAAGGCAGATATTGCAGCGTCCCGAACGCCCGCGTCGCATCCGCGGTCGCCGCCACCGGCGCGAGCAGAAACCCCTTGGGCCGGTTGACTCCACTGCCGCTGACGAACGCCGCCCCCTCGGCACGCGCGAATTCGGTCGCGATCTCCCCCGACAGCCATTGCTCGACATCGAACATCGCATCGTCGAGCATCGCCTGGGTCGCGGTCGGATTGGCGTAAAGCTCGCCCATCGCCGGCGCGATCTCGACGAAGGACGGGGTCGCGGTTTCGGGCCGCGGCCCGGTCTCCGACGCCCAGCCCGAGGGCGTGCCCCCGGTGGTGATCAGCTTGCGATAGCCCGCCGACCCCACTTTGACGACATTGGCGATCCCGCGGATCGGCGAGATCGATTTGAGCATCGCATCGATCGCCGCATCGATCTCCCGCGGCACGGCATAGCCGCCGGTATCCCCCGACACCCCGGTAAATGCCTTCATCTCCAGCGTCGCGCCGCTGCGCACATAGCCCGCGAACGCGCTGCCCGCCGCCATTTCGGCCGCGCCCTCCAGCACCGGCCGCGCCATCACCGTCTCTTCCATGCACACCTCCACGGCCGGCGAAATCGCCGGCGACAAGGACCGGAGCCTCCCCCCGATCAATCCTCCGAAATTTCCTCGATCCGCGCCGCGGGCTGCGCCGGCTGCGCGACAAGACTCACCTCGACCAGCTCGGCAGCGAAAATCTCGCGCCACGCCCCCTGCCGGGTCCGCTGCGGGCGATAGCCGACCGACAGCCCCGCCAGCCCGCGCGCGCGCACCAGCCGCGCGGTGGCGGGATCGTCGACGCTCGCCTCGATCCACACCCCTTGCGCATCCTCGCCGATCGCCGCCACCGTCCCCACCGGCGCGCCGCGATGCTGCGCCAGCAAGGGGACGGGGCGCAGCGCGCCGAACAGGCCGCGCCGCAGCACATCACCCATCCGGTCGACGCGATCATAGATCGCCGCATGTCCGCGGATGCGCATCACTTGACCCATTGGCCGAACCCGAATTTGATCGCGATCGCGGTGAGCAGCACCACCGCGAGCCACCCCGCGATCGCCTTCCACGCGCTGCGTTTCGCGTCGCGCCACGCCCCGAGCAAAGCGCGCAATTCCGCGACATCGCGTGTCGCCTCGTCGTCGGCGAGCCCGAGCCGGGTCAGCGCGCGCGTCGCGGCGAGATCGCCCGCTTCCTCGGCGATCGCGCGCAAGGTGGCGAGATCGGCCCCGCCGGCCGAGCCCTGCGCAATAAGCTGCGCCAGAATCTTCGCGCTCATGCCCGCCACCCCACCATCTCGCGCTTCTCGGCGTCGGTGATGAAGCTCGCGGCGGACACCATCCGCCACAGCCGCTCGCGATCCTCGACCAGCGCCGGCACGCGATCGAGATCGACCTCGAGCCGCGCCTCGGGAAACGCCTCCGCCAGCGCGCTCAGGATCGTATCGGCGAGCGGCAGCACGGTGGCGCGCCACAAGGCGCGATTGGCCTCGCGATAATTGGCGTAGGTCGCATCGCCCGGCAGCCCGAGCAGCATCGGCGGCACGCCGAACGCCAGCGCGATCTCGCGCGCCGCCGCCGCCTTCAGCCCGACGAAATCCATATCGGCGGGGGAAAGGCTCAACGCCTGCCAGCGCAGCCCGCCTTCGAGCAGCATCGGCCGCCCGGCATTGCCCGCCCCGGCGAATCCGGCGTCCATCTCCTCCTTGAGCCGGCGGAACTGCTCCGCCGACAGCGCCGATCCGTCGCCCGGATCATAGACCAGCGCGCCGGACGGCCGCGCGGCATTGTCGAGCAGCGCCTTGTTCCACGTCGCCGCGGCATTGTGGATCGCGATCGCCGCCGATGCCGCGCCGAGGCAGCCGAGCCCGTAATGATCGTCGAGCGGGTTGAAGCTGCGGATATGGATCACATCCTCCGCCGCCAGCCGCGTCGTCCGCCCGCCGACGCGATAGACATAGCCTGCCGGCCAGCCGGTCGCATCGAGCTCGATCGCCACCCGCTCGGGGCGCAGCGGATAAAGCGTCGCCACCTGCCCCTCGGCATCACGCAGCATCTGCACGAAGGCATTGCCGTGGAGCAGCAATTGCGCCGCGATGACGCCCGGCAACGGGTCGCCCGCGGTGCGCGCGCCGATCAGCCGCGCCAGTTCGGGCGTCGAGGCATCGACCGGCGCCCCGCCGACGCTTTCCGCCACCAGCCGCACCGCGCGTTGCGCGATCGCATTGCCGGCGTAGCCGGCGCGGACCTGCGCCTCATAGCCCTGCGGCCAGCGGCCAGTCTCGTGGAAAGAGCCGCCGCCACGCGAAAGCGCCGGGCGCGATGCCTCGCGCCCGGCTTTCCAGCCGAACAATTTCATGTCGGTCTCCTTGGTGAATGAACCCCACCCCGCCCGTGCCGATTGTGGGAAGCACGGGCGGGGCCATCTTGCCCCGCGTTCAACCCGCGGGGCGCACCGTCACGCGCCGACCGTCACCGTCACGGCCGGCGGATTGGCATAGCCAGTGGTGTTGGCGATCGAGATCGCCGGCTTGCCCGCCGCGGTCGCCTGCACGTCGAACGACGCGACGCGTGCATTTTCCGCCATCGCAAAACTCGGGCCGCCGACCAGCGTCAGCCCCGCGCCGAGCGTCGGCGTCACCGTCAACGGCTCGTTCGAGCCCGCCGAACGGACCGTCACGGTGAAGGTATCGCCGACGGTGATCCCGCCCGGCAGCGGATCGATCGCCAGCGTCAGTTTCGGCCCCTGCCCCGGCGGATTCGCCCAGGTTGGGCAGCCGAGCGTCGCCGAACTGGTCCACGCATTGCCGGTCCCGCGATTGTGCAGTGACGTCTCGCCGAGCAGGAAGATCGCCGGCTTGGTCCCGGTGAGCCCCGTGCCGTTGACGCCAAGTTGTTCGGGCAAGAGCAGCCCGGGGCTGGCGACCACATTGGTCCCCGTGCCGGTGCCGTCGTCTGCAATCAGGCTCTCGCCCGCCCACACGCCGAGCCCATGGAACTCGGGGATCGGAATGCCATTGGCGAAGTTCACGGCGTTGTTGGCGTGATTATAATCCCATCCGATGTCGACCAGCGCACCGGAGGGGTAGGTCAGACTCTGGCTGGTGATCGCGAATGGCTTTTTCGGGTTGGTCGGATTGGCCACGTCGTAAACGACCAACCCCACGTTGTTCGTCGCCAGCGACAGATCGACAACGAGGAAATGATCGTACACGACGCCATAATCCAGCGTCCCGGTGGTGCCCGCGCCAGCGACGCCACCGGATGAACTGCCGAACACCCAGTTGATCACATAACCATTTGCGCTGGTCGTGATATTCGCCCGGAATGTGCGGCCGGCCGTACCGATCAGAAAGTTCTTGTTGCTCGCGTCGGTCGCCGGCCGGCCGACCGCGAAGCGCGCCCAGATCATCCCCTTCTTCTTCTGCGTTGCGGTGGCGCCCGGAAGGATAGCGGTGCTGCCGGTGCTCGAGCGCTGCCACTGCCCCGTCTCCGGCTTGGCGCTGATCGGGAATCTCCACGCGCTCCGGGTGGTGATGCTCCACGATTGCAGCTGGCCGTTGACCTTGTAAAAATAGGTCTTCGACGTCGCCGCGCTGGTCGGCAGGTCGGTCGCGATCAACTCCAGCCGGTTGTGATCGGTGATGGTGCCGGCGGAAGCCGTTGCCGCCGCGGTGAGCATCTCACCCTCGAAATCCCATTCGCGCCATTTGAGCCCCGGCGTCACCATCTCGATCGTCGCCGTCGCGCCGAAATCACCGACATGGATCAATTCCTTGTAGCTATGCACCGGAAGGCCGGTCAGCGGCACGTCGGTGGCGGGACGCGGCATCGTCTGGGCGACGAAGTTGCTCCAGTTGTCGGCAGCGTTCAGAAAGGCGGTGATATCCGCATATTTCGGGCTCGTCGGCTCATTGAGCACATCGAATGCCGCCGCGAGCGTGGTCGGCGCGGCGGTATGCGGTCCCTTGGTCACGCCGTCGCTGTTGCCCGTATAGAGGATATTGCCGCCCCGGCGGTCGACGCTGACCGAAAGGAAGGGCGCAACACACCCGGCGAGATAGCCATTGGCGCCAGCACTGCCGGGATCATTGCTGGTATCGGGATTCACGCTGACGATCGAGCCGAGCAACGGGCCCCCTTCAAACTCCGGATTCTGCCCGAAC
>JAFKLV010000072.1 GCA_017304125.1 Sphingomonadales bacterium | reverse complement strand
GATAGACATGCGGCCCCGGCCTTTTGCCGCTGTTGAGCAACGGCACGCGCTGATCGACGAATGCATCGCTCGCACCGCCGAGGTTGAGGATCGTCGTCACCCCGTTCGCGAGATAGACCTTCATGTCCTCGCGGCTCTCCGAATGGCTGTGCATATCGGCGAGGCCGGGGGAGAGATATTTGCCCGGCGCGTCGATCACCCGCGCGCCCGCCGGAATGGGCAGATTGGGGCCGATCGCAGTGATGACGTTTCCAGTGACGACAACATCCTGATCGCGCAGCACCTGTTCGCGATCCATCGGCACGACATTGACGTGGCGGAAGGCGACCACCGGCTCGCCCGATGCCGCGCACGGCGAAAGAACGGCCAGCACCGACACCGCGAACACCGCCGACCAGCCGCTGCGCCGCATGTCGCTCTCCTTTGGCCGCTATGAAGCCGAACGCCGGCGCGCTTCCTGCACCACCGTGCGCAGGTTTTCCTCGCTCAGCGCGCCGGGGAACAGATACGGGCCGATGACCAGGCCGGGCGTGCCGGACAGTCCGATGATCCGCGCGAACTGATCGGTGCGCGCGAGCGCGCCGTCGATCTTGGCCTTGTGGGTCACGAGATCGGCCTGCAACCGCTGCCAGTCGACCCCGGCGGCCTGCGCCGCCACGCGGATGCTCTCGGCGTTGATGCGGCCGCTGGTCTTCATCAGCGCATCGTTGAACGCGGCATATTTGCCCTGATAGCGCGAGGCCATCGCCGCGCGCGCCGCCTCTTCGGACGCCGGGCCGAACACCGGCCAGTCGCGATAGACGATGCGGACCTTCTTGTCGTCGCGCAACAGCCCGTTCAGCGCCGGATGCAGCTTGCGGCAATAAGGGCATTGATAATCGGAGAAGACGACGATCGTCAGGTCATAGCCGGCGGGCGCGACGCTCGGCAGGTCGGGGTCGTTCTGCAACGCCTCGCGTAGCCGGGCGCGCGCCTCCTCGGTCGCGGCGTCGCTCGGCCCGGGCGCCGCCGACGCGCCGCTCAGCGCGACGACGCCTGCCATAGCCACCAGAAATCCGAACGCGCGCTTGTTCATCTTCTTCCTTCTCTCGACATCGTGAAGCGGCCGAACCGGCTAACGGATCGCCGCGACTTCGTACAGGAAATCGGCAAAGCCCAACGCCGCGCCGTCGATCCCCTGCACCTTGGGATTGCTGCTCTCGATCACATAATATTCGTCGGGGGCGTGGGCGCCGTTACCGTGGCCGAGACCGAATTGTCCGGCGGGCAGGCTGACCGGGGCATCGGTGAAGGTGCAGCCCGGCCATGATCCGGCGAGCCGCGGATAGACCGTCACCTTGGCCCCCGCGCGTTCGTACACCGCCTTTTGCGCGCGGATGATCAGCGCATCCTCCGCCGTCTCGGTCGGGTTGTACCCGCCGGTGACATTGACCTCGATATCGCCGAAGCCATGCTTCGCGAGATGCGCCTTGAGCTTGGCGACACTATCGTCGCGGGTCATGTTGGGCACCAGCCGCATGTCGATCTTGGCCACCGCGCGGCTCGGCAGGATCGTCTTGCCGCCGGGGCCCGTATAACCCGCGACCAGCCCCTCGATATTGATCGTCGGCACCGCGGCGAGCCGCTCCAGCGACTTTTGCCACGGCTCGTCATACGCCCAGCGCGTGACGCCCGCGGCCTTCATCGCCTCGCTCTCGCTGGTCCGTGCGGCGGTATCGGCGATCAGCGCCTTTTCGCGCGCGCTCAGCGGGCGCACCTTGTCCATGAACCCCTCGATCGCGGGCATGTTGCCGTCGGGGGTGACGAGCGTGTTGAGCGCCGCCACCAGATGCCACGCCGGGCTGTCGACATGCGCCTTCTGGCTCGAATGGAGATCGCGCACCGGGCCGCGCCCCCATTTCGCGCCGCTCGCCACCAGCTCCAGCTCGACCACGCCCTTGGCGCCCAGATTGATCGCGACGCCGCCGTCCTGATCTTGCCACCCGGCGGGAATGATCACGCCGACGCATTTCTTCAGCGCAGCGAGCACATCGGGGCGCTGGACGAGCTGCGAGAAATGCGGGCTGCCGATTTCCTCCTCGCCCTCGACGACCAGCACGAGATTGACCGGCGGCTTGCGCCCCGATGTCTTGAAGGCGTGAAGCGCGGCGAGAAACGCCGCCTCCGGCCCCTTCTGGTTCACCGCGCCACGCCCGACGACGACCTTGCCATAGCCCGGCTTGTCGACCAGCCGCGCCTCGAGCGGCGGCGACGACCATTCGGCCGGGTCGAACTGCTTGACGTCATACATGAAATAGATCGCGAGCCAGCGCTTGGCGCCATTGTCCATCGTCGCGAATACGCCCGGCGCGCCGTCGGTCGGCACCACTTCCGCCTTTTGAAAGCCGGCGTCGAGCGCGAGCTTCTTCATATAGTCGGCGCCGCCCTGCATATTGCGGTTCTCGGCGGCGATCGAGGGGTTGGCGATCCACTCCTGCAGCCGCTTCACCGAGGCGTCGTGATTGGTGGCGATCGCCTTGCGCAGCGCCTCCATATCGCCCGAGGCGGCAAAGGCGCCGCCCGGCGCGATCAGCGCGGCGCCCGCCGCGGCCCCCTGCAACACGGCGCGGCGATCGATCGAAGTCGGTAAATCGGTCATGGCATCCTCCCGTTAATGCTCTGACCCCAAAGAACTTTGTTCTACAGTCGCCGTCCAGCGCTAATTACCCGCGCGATCAATCGATCGCGAAATCGAGCGCGAACACCGCCCCGCCCTCGTCGCCATCGCTGGCGCCGATCTCGACATTCATGACCTCGGAGAAGCTGCGCGCGATCGCCAGCCCCAGCCCGCGCCCGCCGCGACTGTCCGAGCCGGTGCCGCGCGCGAATGCCTCGAACAGCGCCGCCGCGCCGCCCGGCGGCAGCCCCGGCCCCTGATCGGCGATCGACAATCTGACCCCGCGCGGCAAACGCTCGCCGGTGATCGTCACCTTGCCCGCGCCGTGGGTCGCGGCATTGGTGAGCAGGTTGAGCAGGATATGGTGGAGCAGCCGCGGATCGGCCGGCACCAGCGGAAGATCGGGCGGCACGCGGAAATCGAGCCGCGCATCGGGAAGCAGGTCGCGCACGTCATGCACCGCGCCGGCCACCGCATCGGTCAGGTCGACCGGCTCGATCGCGACGGCGAGCGTGCCGCTGTCGATCCGCACCATCTCGATCAGATTGGCGAGGAAGCGCCGGAGCCGCGCCAGCTCGCCGCGCGCGATCCCCAATGCGGGCTCGTCGGGGTGGTTGACCGCAATCGCATCGAGCGCCCCGCCGACCGCGGTGAGCGGCGTGCGCAGATCATGCCCGATCGACGAGAGCAAGGCCGAGCGCAACCGGTCGCGCTCCTCGATCACCTTCACCTCGCGCAGCTGATCCTCCAGCCGCAGCCGCTCGTGCGCCAGCGCCGCCTGCCCGAGCAAGGTCGAGAGCAGGGTCGCGCGTGTCGCCGGCACCGGCGCGCCGCCGTCGCCCCGCGTCAGCGCCACCACCGCCAGCGTGCCGAGCGTGGTGCGCAGCGGATGGAATTGCCAGTCCGCCGCGTTGAGCGTGCCGGTGTCGCAACCGGTCACCTCGCCGTGGCTCCACGCCCATTCCGCCGCGGCGCGATCGACCGGGCTCAGCTGCGCCATATCGGCCGGATAGGCCGAGACGATATCGAGCTGCCCGTCGCGCTGCACGAGCAGCAGCACCGACACGTCGAGCGCGCGCGCCAGCTCGGTACACACCGTATCGCCGGTGGATTGCCAGTCCGAGGCGCGCGCCAGCGCCTGACCGAACGCCGCCACCGCGGCATTTTCGATCGCGCTGCGCGCGCCGACCGAGGCGCGCGTGCGCAGCCGATCGGCAAGGCTCGCGACGAACACCGCAATGCCGAGCAGTACGATCACCGTCAGCACGCTCTGCGGATCGGCGATCGTGAAAGCGTAGATCGGCGGCAGGAAGAAGAAATTATAGGCGAGCCCGGCGATCACCCCGGTGGCGATCCCCGGCCAGCGCCCGAACATCACCGAGATCAGGATGACGGGCAGCAGGTAGATCAGATCGATCCCGCCGCCGCCGATCACCGGCTCGACCAGCTCGGCCAGCCCGGTGGTGACCGCCACCGCGGCCATCCCGGCCCAGATCCCGCGCCACTCGACGCGCCGCCGCACCCGCGCCGGGCCGCGCGACGGCGTTGCGGCTTCGGACGGGATGACGTGCACCGCCAGCCCCTCGCTGACGCGCAGCAACCGCTCGACCACCGAGCCGTGGCGCAGCTCGAACCACCAGCTGCGTCGCGAGCGACCGAGCACGAGCTGGGTCGCGCGCATCCCGGCGATATGCGTCGTCAGCCCCTCGATCACCGTTTCCGCCGGGACACTGGCGATCGTCGCGCCGAGGCTCGCGGCGAGCTGGAGCGAATCCGCCACGCGGCGCCGTTCTTCCGGGCCCAAAGCGGCGGCGCGCGGGGTTTCGATGAACACCGCCTGCCACGGCGCGCGCAACGCATCCGACAATCTCTTGCCGGCGCGGACCAGCGCATCGCTGCCGGGCAGTTCGTTCACCGCGACCAGCACCCGCTCGCCCCCGGCATAGGTGCCGGCGACGGCATGCGCATCGAGGAAGTCGACCAGGCCGCGATCGACATTCTGCGCGGCGCGGCGCAGCGCCATCTCGCGCAGCGCGGAGAGGTTTTCCTTGGAGAAGAAATGCCCCAGCGCGCGGGTCGCTTCGGCGGGGACATAGACCTTGCCCTGCTGCAGCCGCTCGATCAGTTCGTCGGGCGGCAGATCGACCACCTCGATCTCGGCACCTTCCAGCACATGATCGGGCACCGTCTCGCGCACGCGGACGCGGGTGAAGCTCGCCACCACGTCGTTGAGGCTTTCGACATGCTGGATGTTGAGCGTGCTGTGGACGTCGATCCCCGCTTCGAGCAGTTCCTCGACATCCTGCCAGCGCTTCGCGTGGCGGCAGCCCTCGGCATTGGTGTGCGCCAGTTCGTCGACCAGCGCGAGTTGCGGCGCGCGCGCCAGCACCGCGTCGAGGTCCATTTCCTCCAGCGCATGCCCGCGGTGATCGACCCGGCGACGCGGGATCGTCGGCAGCGGCGCGGCCAGCCGCTCGGTATCCTGCCGCCCGTGCGTCTCGACCACCGCGATGACGACATCGACCCCGGCGGCGAGCCGCTCCGCGCCCTCGCGCAGCATCTCGAACGTCTTGCCGACGCCCGGCGCCGCGCCGAGGAAAATCTTCAGCCGCCCGCGCCGCTCGCGCGCCGCGGCGCGCAGCAAGGCCTCGGGCGATGGGCGACGATCGGTCAAACGCATCCTCCTGATACCGGCCAATAACCCGATGTTCCCCCGGCCGCGCTAGTAACTTTATGCAATCCTTATGCGAAGCCGGCGCATTCCACCGCGAAACCTTATGCCCGCTCACCCTAGCTGACACGCCGAAGCCGCATTCCGCGGCCGGCGAGGCATAACGATGTCCGATCTTCTGTGGCTGGGTTTGCTGGCGGTGCTGTTCGTCCTGACACTGGCGTTCGTGCGCCTGTGCGATGCGGCGTAACCGCCATGACCGTTCATCTGTGGCTCGCCGGCCTGACGGCCATCGCCTTGCTCCTCTATCTGGTGGCCGTGCTCGTGCGGCCGGAGCGGTTCTGACATGACGCTGGCTGGCTGGGCGCTGATCGCCCTTTTCGTCGCCATTCTCGGCCTCGCCGCCAAGCCGGTGGGGTTATGGCTCTTCGCGCTCTACGAAGGGCGCCGCACCCCGCTCCACGCGGTATTCGGGCCGGTCGAGCGCGGTTTCTACCGCCTCGCCGGGGTCGATCCGGCGAAGGAACAGAGCTGGCGCCGCTACGCGCTGCACATGCTGCTGTTCCAGCTCACGACCGCGTTGCTCACCTATTTCGTGCTGCGCGCGCAAGGCATGCTGCCGCTCAACCAGCGCGGCCTGCCCGGTGTCGGCGCGGACGGGGCGATGAACGTCGCAATCTCGTTCGTCACCAACACCAACTGGCAATGGTATACCGGCGAGAGCACGCTTTCGAACCTCAGCCAGATGCTCGCGCTGGCGATCCACAATTTCCTCTCCGCCGCGACCGGCATCGCGATCGCCTTTGCGCTGTTCCGCGGCTTCGCCCGGCGCGAGAGCAAGACGATCGGCAATTTCTGGGCCGATATGACGCGGGTAACGCTCTACGTCCTCGTGCCGATCTGCGTCGTCTATGCGCTCTATCTGGTCGCCGCGGGCGTACCGCAGACCTTCGCCGCGTCGATCGACGCGCATACGCTGGAGGGCGCGAAACAGACGATCGCGCTCGGCCCGGTCGCCAGCCAGGAAGCGATCAAGATGCTCGGCACCAACGGTGGCGGCTTCTTCAACGCCAATTCGGCGCATCCGTTCGAGAATCCGACCGCGATGACCAATCTGGTCCAGATGCTGTCGATCTTCCTGATCGGGGTCGGCCTCACCTACACCTTCGGCAAGGCGGTGGGCGACACGCGGCAGGGCTGGGCGATCCTCGCCGCGATGACGATCCTGTTCCTCGCCGGCGTCACGGTCGCTTATGCGATGGAGGTCCACCCCACCCTCCTGATGCACCAGCTCGGCCTCGCCGGCGGCAATATGGAGGGCAAGGAGGTCCGCTTCGGCATCATCGGCTCCGCCTTGTTCTCGGTGGTGACCACGGCAGCATCGTGCGGCGCGGTCAATGCGATGCACGACAGCTTCACCGCGCTCGGCGGGCTCATTCCGATGTTCAACATGGAATTGGGCGAAGTGGTGGTCGGCGGGGTCGGCGCGGGGATCTACGGCTTCCTGCTGTTCGCGATCCTCGCGGTGTTCGTCGCCGGGCTGATGGTCGGGCGGACGCCCGAATATGTCGGCAAGAAGATCGAATCGCGCGAGGTGAAGCTTGCGGTGCTGGCGATCGCCGTCCTGCCGCTGATGATCCTCGGCGGCAGCGCGATCGCCACCGTGACGCAGGCCGGGCTCGCCGGGCCGCTCAACAAGGGGCCGCACGGTTTCTCGGAGATCCTCTACGCTTTCTCCTCCGCCACCGCGAACAACGGCTCGGCCTTTGCCGGGCTGACCGCGGGGACGCCCTTCTACAATGCGCTGCTCGGCATCGCGATGTGGATCGGCCGCTTCTTCATCATCGTGCCGGTGCTGGCGATCGCCGGCAGCCTCGCCGCGAAGAAGCATACGCCGGCCGGCGCCGGCTCCTTCCCCACCACCGGCGGCCTGTGGGTCGGGCTGCTCGTCGGGATCATCCTGATCATCGGCGGGCTCACCTTCCTCCCCGGCCTCGCGCTCGGTCCGATCGCCGATCACCTTACCGCCAACGCCGGCCAGCTCTTCTGAAGGCTCACGCACCATGGCCCACGCAACCCCGACTTCGATGTTCTCCCCCACGCTCGTCGTGCCCGCGATCGGCGATGCCTTTCGCAAGCTCGACCCCCGCGCTTTGGTGAAGAACCCGATCCTGTTCGTCACCGCCTGCGTCGCATTGCTG
>JAFKLV010000071.1 GCA_017304125.1 Sphingomonadales bacterium | reverse complement strand
GCCGCGGGCGACACCGCGACCGACTATAATCATTATACCAAGCGCACGATCCTGCTCACCGTCTACGCCGCGACGATGACGATGCTGCTCGATGACGACAGCGAGGGGCAGGCGGATACCCGCGCGTTCCTCGCGCGGCGGATCGACGGGATCATGCGTTTCGAAAAGGCCAAGGCCGGCTTCCTGCGCCGCGCCGCACACCGCCCCAGCCTGTCGCGCTTCGTCGGGCGGCTGCGCTATCCGGTGGTGTGACGGACAGGGTCGAACGACTTTCGGCCCGAGTTGATCGTTCGGCGCCGGCCTTGAGCCGGGGTGACGGGGATTGCAAGGCCCGAACGGCCGAATCGCGATCCGGCCTGGTCGTGTAAAAGCCGTTCAAAGGTAATTGATAATCGTTCGCAGCATCGTTAGATCGGGGCTGTGCTCGCTCCGGTCTCCAACCTCGAATCGCTTCCTTTGCGTCATCCGGCGACGATCGCCGCGATCGCCTGGGATCGGCTCGCGGTGCCCGAGGCGCGGCGCCTGCGCGAACTGGGCTTCGACGAAGGCGTGGGGGTCGAAGTGCTCCACCGCGCGTCGCTCGGCCGCGGGCCGATCGCCTGTCGCATCGGGCGGATGACGGTGGCGCTGCGCCGCACGGTCGCCGCCACGATCACGGTGTCACTGGGATAATGTCGACGCTGCCGCTGGTCGCGCTGGTCGGCAATCCGAACGCCGGCAAAAGTGCGCTGTTCAACGCGCTGACCGGCGCGCGCCAGAAGGTCGGCAATTATCCCGGCGTCACGGTCGAACGCCATTCGGGGCGGTTCGCGCTCAACGACGGGCGCCCGATCGAGCTGGTTGACCTGCCCGGCGCGTACAGCCTCGACCCCGCCTCCCCCGACGAGCGCGTCACCCGCGACGTGCTGACCGGCGCACAGGCGGGCGAGCGGCTGCCCGACGCGCTGATCGTGGTGGTCGATGCCGCCAATCTCGACAATCACCTGCGCTTCACGCTCCAGCTCATCGCGCTCGGGCTGCCAGTGGTGGTCGCGCTCAACATGGTCGATCTCGCCGAGCGCGACGGGCTGACGCTCGATCCCGCGGTGCTGTCGCGCGAACTGGGCGTGCCGGTCGTGCCGACCGTCGCGGTGCGCAAGCGCGGGCTCGATGCGCTGCGCCACGAACTCACCCTCGCGGTCGACGGCAATGAGGCGCGTGCGCTGCGCGCGTCGGACGGCAGCGTCCACGACGATATCGCGACGCTGCAGCGCCGCGCCCGCGCGATCTCCGCCGCGGCGACGCTCCACGAAACCCCGGTGCGACGCTGGACGCATATGCTCGATGCGGTCGCGCTGCATCCGGTGTTCGGGCCGATCCTGCTCGTCACCTTGCTGTTCGTGATGTTCCAGGCGGTGTTCAGCTGGTCGGAAGCGCCGATCAGCCTGATCGAGGATGCGTTCAAGGCGCTGGAAGCCTGGGTCACCGGGCTGCTGCCGGATTCGATCCTGCGCTCGCTGATCACCGACGGGGTGATCGCCGGGGTCGGCGCGGTGGTGGTGTTCCTGCCGCAGATCCTGATCCTGTTCCTGTTCATCCTCGTGCTCGAGGCATCGGGCTATATGGTCCGCGCCGCCTTCCTGATGGATCGGCTGATGGCCGGGGTCGGATTGTCGGGGCGCGCCTTCATCCCGCTCCTGTCGAGCTTCGCCTGCGCGGTGCCGGGCATCATGGCGACGCGCACGATCGACGATGAGAAGGACCGGCTGACGACGATCCTGATCGCGCCGCTGATGACCTGCTCGGCGCGGCTGCCGGTCTATACGATCATCATCGGCGCCTTCATCCCCAACACCCGCGTACTGCCGTTCGTCGGGCTGCAGGGGCTGGTGCTGCTCGGGCTCTATCTGATGGGGATTGCGGGGGCGTTCTGCGCCGCCTTGTTCCTGCGCCGCACGGTGACCAAGGGCGCCTCCTCGGGCTTCATGATGGAGATGCCCAAATATCAATGGCCGCGCATCAACGACGTGCTGATCGGGCTGTGGAGCCGCGCGGCGATCTTTTTGAAGCGCGCCGGCACGATCATCGCGCTGACCACGGTGATCCTGTGGGCGCTCTTGAGCTTCCCGCGCGCGCCCGAGGGGCAGAGCCAGGTCGATCATTCGATCGCCGGGCGGATCGCCAATGGCGTTGCGGTGGTGGTCAAGCCGATCGGGTTCAACCGCGATATCGCGCTGGCGCTGATCCCGGCGATGGCGGCGCGCGAGGTGGCGGTCTCGGCGATCGGCACCGTCTATGCCGTCGACGACGCCGAATCCACCAAGGGCCAGCGCAGCATCGTCGACAATCTGCGCCACCGCTGGTCGCTGCCGACCGCGCTCGCCTTCCTGATGTGGTTCGTCTTCGCGCCGCAATGCATCTCGACGATCGCGGTCACCCGGCGCGAGACGAACGGGTGGAAATGGCCGCTGTTCATGATTGGCTATCTGTTCACCGCCGCTTATGTCATGGCGGGTATCACATATTGGCTGGCGGTGGCCGCCGGCCTCTGAGGGGCATTCATGGCAGGCAGCGTCAACAAGGTAATTCTCGTCGGTAACCTGGGGCGCGATCCCGAATCGCGCACCTTCCAGAATGGCGGCAAGGTGGTGAACCTGCGCATCGCCACCTCGGAAACGTGGAAGGATCGCAACAGCGGCGAGCGCAAGGAGCGCACCGAATGGCATTCGGTCGCGATCTTCAACGAAGGCCTCGCCAATGTCGCCGAGCGCTTTCTGCGCAAGGGCTCGAAAGTCTATATCGAGGGCCAGCTGCAGACCCGTAAGTGGCAGGACCAGAACGGCCAGGACCGCTATTCGACCGAGATCGTGCTGCAGGGCTTCAACAGCGTGCTGACGATGCTCGACGGCGCACCCGGCGGTGGCGGCGGCGCCGGTGGCGGCGCGCGTGACGATTGGGGCGGCGGCGCCAGCGATTTCGGCGGCGGCAGCGCGGGCGGCGGCTCGTTCGGCCAGAGCCGCGGCAGCAGCAGCAGCGGCGGCGGGAGCAGCGGCGGTGGCGGCAGCTTCGGCCAGACGCGCGGTGGCTTCGCCGACGATCTCGACGACGACGTGCCGTTCTGAAGCCGCCCTTGGCGCACGATTCCCCCCGACCACCGCTCGATGAGATTGCCCGCGCGCGGGTGATGGCGCTCTACGACCTCGCCGGCGCGCGCGAGGAAGGCGCGCTCGACGATATCGCGCGGTTCGCCGGGCAATTGTGCGCCACGCCGATCGCGCTGGTCAGCGTGGTCGAGGAACAATATCAGCGTTTCCTGGCGCGCGTCGGCACCGACCTTGCCGAAACCCCGCGCAGCCAGTCGTTCTGCGCGCATGCGATGCACGGCCATCACGTGATGGAGGTGCCCGACGCCACCACCGACCCGCGCTTCGCCGACAATGCGCTCGTCACCGACGCGCCGCATATCCGCTTCTACGCCGGCGCGCCGCTCGTCTCGCGCGACGGGGTGCCGCTCGGCGCCTTGTGCGTGATCGACGATCAGCCGCGCGCCGGGCTCACCGCATTCCAGCGCGAAGGGATGGAATTGCTCGCGCTCGCCACGCTCGGCCGGCTCGAGGAACGCCGCGCCGCGCGCGAGGCCGCGCATACCCGCGCCGCGCTCGCGGAAAGCGAGCTGCGCTTCCGCACGCTCGCCGACACCATGCCGCAAATGGTGTGGTCGGCGCGGCCCGACGGCCATAACGATTATTTCAACGCGCGCTGGTATGCCTTCACCGGCGTCGCCGACGGCGCGACCGACGGCACCGGCTGGGCCGAGGTATTCCACCCCGACGATCGCGATCACGCCTGGACGCTGTGGCGCCACAGCCTTGCCGACGGCGAGCCCTATCAGATCGAATATCGCATGCGGCGCCATGACGGCATCTATCGCTGGGTACTCGGCCGCGCGCTGCCGATCCGCGATATCGACGGGCAGATCACCCGCTGGTTCGGCACCTGCACCGATATCCACGAGCAGAAACTGGCGCTCGAGGAGCGCGAGGTGATCAGCCACGAGCTGTCGCATCGCATCAAGAATATCTTCGCGGTGATCGCCGGGCTGATCCAGTTCGCCGCGCGGCTCCGCCCCGAATTCGCCCCGGCGGCGCAGGATCTGCGCGAGCGGGTGACCGCGCTCGGCCGCGCGCATGATTTCGTCCGCCCGCACAGCCTCGATACGCGCCCGTCGTTGCAGCGCGACAGCCTCCACGGGCTGCTCGCCGAATTGTTCGAGCCTTATCAGGCCGCCGGTCAGCCGCGCATCACCGTGGGCGGGATGGATGTCGCGATCGACGATCGCGCCGCGACCCCGATCGCATTGCTGTTCCACGAACTGGCCACCAATGCCTCGAAATATGGCGCGCTCGCGCGGGAGGGCGGCATGGTCGCGCTCGATGTGACCGCCGACGGCGCGGCGACCCGCCTCGTGTGGCGCGAGACCGGCGGCCCCGCGGTCACCGCGCCCGATGCGCACGGCGGCTTCGGCAGCCAGCTGATCGAGCTGAGCGCGGTGCGCCAGCTCGGCGGCACGGTCGATCGCGACTGGCGCACCGAGGGGCTGATCGTGGCGGTGACGGTGCCGAGCGCGGCGCTGAGCCGCAGCGGATAAGATCCGGGTTCAGCCCGCCGGCGAGGCACTTTCCAGAAAACCGCTGGTCACCAGCCGCTGGACGATCGCGACGCGGATGTCATCGGAGAGATCGCCGGGCAGCTCGGTGATCCGAAACGACGGCGTGGCGCTGATGAAGCGCAGCGCCGCCTCGACCCCGCGGTGGATGTTGATGTGCTCGCCGGGCTGGCAGAAGTCGATCGTCGCGGCGGTCGCCAGCATATGGCACATCGCAAGCGGGTTGTGACGAACGACCGAGGCGGCCGAGAGCGGCCCCGCCGGCAGCGCGCCGGTCAGCTTGGGCAGGCTGCCGATCGTCCGCGACGAGCGGCGCTGCAGCGTCGCGCCGACGAACTCGGGCGCGCGGATCGCCGCAGCGAGACGATCGAGCGCGGAACCCCGCTTGTGCGACAGCTCCGCCGCATCGACGCCGGCGTCGATCCGCCCCAAAGCGCCCTCGCGCAGCAGCAGATCCTGATCGGACAGATGATCGAGCGCGGCGATGATCGCCTCGCGCAGCGTGACCGGGGTGAAGATGATCGCGAGGTGCAGCGATTCCGATTGCGACTGCACATTGTGCGGGGTGCCGCGCGGCACATAGAGCAAGTCGCCGGGGGCAAGATCGATCGCACGGTGATGGCCGAGCGCGGGCTGCGCCTCCGCCACATCGCGCCAGGCATTGTGCAGATCGCTGGGCGCGGTGGACACGAACCACCGCTTTCGCCCGGTCAACTGGATGACGATATTGTCGTTGTCGTCATAATGAACCGGCGCGCGCGCGCCCGCCGCGCTCCAGAACAGCGAGGCCTTCACCGGCTGGTGCAGCATGAATTCCAGCGCGCGGGTGAAACGGTGCAGCGCCGGGGACAGCGCGGTGACATCGGGAATGCGCACGGTATAGCCGCGCGCGTGCAGCGCCTCGATCGACGCGCGAAAGGCCGCCACGCTATCGACCACCGCGGGGCGCGGCGGCGGCGGGCCCGCCGGCGCCTCGGCATGCCAGACGATCTTGTCGCCATGCGTGGCGAAGGCATCGAGAATCGTCTGCGCCGGGTCCGCCCCCAGCAACGCGCCGCGCGGGTGCCCGCCATCGCCCGTGAGATCGAACAGCGCCTTGCCCATCAGCTCGTCGAAAAATCGATCGACGGGCAGCGGCGCGAAAACCGCGGTCAGCGTTGCTCGTGCCTGATCGAGTATCACGGCGCAGATCCTTCCATCGTCGCGATCGCCTTTATGATCGCGCCGATGCGCTGGCAAATGCCGGAGAATTTGCCTCAGGCGTAGCGGGTGAAGCGCGTGACGGCGGCATCGCCCGGCGCCACGCCGTCGAACGCGAGCGCCGCGGCAGCGCGGATCGCCTCTTCGCAGAACGGTTTGCGGATATAGCCCAGCGCGCCGCAATCGCTGGCGATCTGCGCCGGATTGGCGGTGACGAAGACCACTTTCACCCCGTGATCGCGCGCGATCCGCGCCGCGATCGACGGCCCGGTCGCGCCGTCGCGCAGATTGACGTCGACGAAGGCGAGGCAGCAACGCGGCGCGGCGGCCAGCGCCTCATGCGCATCGGCGGCGATCGCGGCGACGGGATAACCGGCATCGGTGAGGATCCGCTCCAGATCCAGTGCGACGAAAATCTCGTCCTCTACAATCAACGCCGACTTACGCATGCTCGATCCGAAATTACTTCCGGTGCAAACTGTCTGGCGGCGCTGCGGTTCCCCGCAACAGGAAAACGGCGTGTTCGGCGAGCACATTTGCCGCCGCCGATGTGGTTTTTCTGCCACGCGACAGGAACCACGCCCCCTCGGTGACGATGCCCTGATCGGCGAGATGCGCGCGGAAATCGTCGATCGTCAGGTGGTGGATATTGGGCGTGTCGTACCAGCGCTCGGGCAGCAGCCGCGTCACCGGCATCCGCCCGCCCCACAATAGCGACAGCCGCACCCGCCAATGCGCGAAATTGGGGAAGCTGACGAACGCCCGCCCGCCGATCCGCAGCAATTCGCTCAGCACCTTGTCCGGCGCGCGACACGTCTGGAGCGTCTGGCTGAGGATCGCATAATCGAAGCTCTGGTCGGGATAATCGGCGAGATCGGTATCGGCATCGCCCTGAATCACCGAAAGCCCGCGCCCCACCGCCGCGGCGACATTGCCCGCGTCCAGCTCCAGCCCGCGCGCATCGACCCCTTTGGTATCGCGCAGCGCCGCCATCAGCAGCCCGTCACCGCACCCGACATCGAGCACGCGCGCGCGCGACGCGACATGATCGGCGATCACCGCAAGATCCGGCCGCAAGCTCATGCCCCCGCCCCCATGAAACCGGTGACGACGCGGTACAGTTCTGGCGCGTCGAGCAGGAAGGCGTCATGCCCATAAGGGCTCGACAATTCCATGAAGCTCACCGGCGCGCCCGCCGCGTTGAGCGCATGGACGATCGCGCGCGATTCGCGCGTCGGATAGAGCCAGTCGGTATCGAAGCTGACGAGGCAGAAGCGCGCCCGGCTGGCGCGGAAGGCATTGGCGAGCAGCCCGCCATGTTCCTCGGCGAGATCGAAATAATCCATCGCGCGGGTGATATAGAGATAGGAATTGGCGTCGAACCGGTCGACGAAGCTCAATCCCTGGTGGCGCAGATAGCTTTCCACCTGGAAATCGGCGTCGAACCCGAACGATTTGGCATCGCGCGCCTGCAGCCGCCGGCCGAATTTCTCGGTCAGCCCGGCTTCGGACAGATAGGTGATATGCGCCGCCATCCGCGCCACCGCGAGGCCCGAGGCCGGCCCCTCGCCGCGATAATAATCGCCGTTGTTCCAGTTGGGATCGGCCATCACCGCCTGCCGCCCGACCTCGTGGAAGGCGATATTCTGCGCCGAATGCCGCGCGGCCGAGGCGATGACCACCGCTGCCGCGACGCGATCGGGGAAGGTCGCCGCCCAGGACAAGGCCTGCATCCCGCCCATCG
>JAFKLV010000070.1 GCA_017304125.1 Sphingomonadales bacterium | reverse complement strand
GGCCAGCCTCGTCGGGATAGAGCCGCCCGAGCGACACCCCGGCGAGAATGCCCTTATCCGCCAGCGCGCGGACGATCGGGCGCGCCTCGCGCCCCAGATCGAGGGTGAATTCGTTGAAGAAGGTGTCGTTGACCAGCCGCACCCCCGGCACCTTGACCAGCCGCTCGGCCGCGGCGACCGCGCCGGCGTGGTTGGTCGCGGCCAGCGCGCGCAGCCCGGCCTCGCCGAGCAGGGTCATGTGAATCGAGAAAGCCAGCGCGCACAGACCGGAGTTGGTGCAGATGTTCGAGGTCGCCTTCTCGCGGCGGATATGCTGCTCGCGGGTCGAGAGCGTCAGCACGAAGCCGCGCCGCCCGTCGGCATCGACCGTCTCGCCGGTGAGCCGGCCCGGCATCTGGCGGACGTATTTTTCCTTGCAGCCGAACAGCCCGACATAAGGCCCGCCGAACTGGAGCCCGACGCCGATCGACTGCCCTTCGCCGACGACGATATCGGCATCCATCTCACCCGGCGACTTGATCGCGCCGAGCGCGACCGGCTCGGTCACCACCGCGACGAGCAGCGCCTTTTGCGCGTGGCACGCATCGGCCAGCGGGCGCAGATCGGCGATGCGGCCGAGGATATCGGGATATTGCACCACGACGCACGAGGTATCGCCGTCGATCCTGGCGATCAGCGCGTCGAGATCGGTCTCCGCGGTCAACGCCGGCAGCGCCACGTCGAGCGAATCGCCGGTATATTTCGCCATCGTCCTGGCGACCGACACATAATGCGGGTGGAGCCCGCCCGAGAGGATCGCCTTGCCGCGCCGCGTGATGCGCCGCGCCATGCCGATCGCCTCCCAGCAGGCGGTCGAGCCGTCATACATGCTGGCATTGGCGACGTCGGTGCCGAGCAGCCGCGCGACCTGCGTCTGGAACTCGAACAGCATCTGCAGCGTGCCCTGCGCGATTTCCGGCTGATAGGGCGTGTAGGCGGTGAGGAATTCGCCGCGCTGAATGATGTGATCGACGCTCGCCGGGACATGGTGGCGATAAGCGCCGCAACCGAGGAAGAACGGGCCGTCGCCGGCCGACATGTTCTTGCGCGCCAAAGCGGTCATATGGCGTTCGACCGCCAGTTCGCTGGCGTGCGCCGGCAGGCCGGTGATCGGCCCGTCGAGCCGGATCGCTTCGGGCACGTCGACGAACAGATCGTCGATCGACGACGCGCCGATCGTCGCGAGCATCGCCGCGCGATCGGGCTGGGTGAGCGGTAAATAACGCATCAGTCGGGCTTTCTCATCGTGAAGCGCAGGCGAACATAATCGGCGACCCAGCCGTCCGGCCCGCGCAACCGGTCGGCGACGCGCGCTTCGATCGCGGCGGCGATCTCGGCTTGCGCGGCGGGGGCGATCCCGGCGGCGTCGAACGCGCCGGTCATGAAGGTATCGATCCAGCCCTTCACCCCGCCGGGCAGCGGGGTCGGGCGGTCGATCAGGTGCGCGGCGATCTCGGTGAACCCCGCCGCGGCATAGATTGCGATGAAGTCCTCGACGCTGGGATACCAGTGCAGCGCGCTTGCCGGCACCGTATAGCCGCGCGCGGCAAGCTCGGCGTGGATGCCCGACCAGATCGTCGCGACATTGCCCGCCCCGCCCATCTCGCCGACGAAGCGCGCGCCGGGCTTCAGCGCGCGCATCACGCCACGCGCCACCGCACCGGCATCGCGCATCCAGTGGAGCGCGGCGTTGGAAAAAGCCGCGTCGAACTCACCGGCGAAATCGAGCGCCTCGCCGCTCATCACCCGCGCGTCGAGCCCGCGCCCACGCGCCGCCGCGATCATCTCGGGCGACGCGTCGACGCCGACGACGCTGGCGCCGGTCGCCGCGATTTCGGCGGTCAGCACCCCGTCGCCGCAGCCGACGTCAAGGATGCGCTCGCCCGCCCGCGCCGCCAGCAGCGCCGCCACCGGCTGCCCCAGCGCCGGCACGAAGCCGGCGTTGGTGGCATAGGCCTGGGGATCCCAGTGCGAGGCGGGCGCGCGCGTCACAGCTTGGCGACGAACGCCTCGTAAGCGCTCTCGTTCATCAACGCTTCCAGCTCGGACGGGTCGGACAAAGTGATCTTGTAGAACCAGCCCTCGCCCTCGGGGTCGGAATTGACCAGCGCGGGATCGTCGGCGAGCGCGGCATTGCCCTCGACCACCGTGCCGGAGACGGGCGAATAGACGTCGCTTGCCGCCTTGACGCTCTCGACCACTGCGGCGTCATCGCCCTTGGCCAGCTTCTTGCCGTCCTCGGGCACCTCGACGAACACGATGTCGCCGAGCTGGCCCTGCGCATAATCGGAGATGCCGACGGTGCCGGTCTCGCCGTCAACGTCGATCTATTCTTGATCCTGGGAGAAATAACGGCTCATCTCACTTCACTCCTCGGAAGTAACGGTGGGGAACGAAAGGCATGGCAGCGACGGTCGCGTCATGCGGCTTGCCGCGCTGCTGAAGCTGGATTCGCGTGCCGGGCGTCGCGAGCGCGGCGGGCACATAGGCCATCGCGATCGGCGCGCCGACGGTCGGGGCGAAGCCGCCCGAGGTGACCTGGCCGATTTCCGTGCCGGCGGCATCGACGACGATCGCGCCCTCGCGCACCGGCTGGCGGCCCGCGACGAGCAGCCCGACGCGCCTGGTCGCGGCGCCCGCTTCACGCTCCTTGAGGATGCGCGCGGCACCGGGGAAATCCGCCGTCTCGCGGCGACGCTTGAACAAGGCGAAGCCGAGATCGGCCATCACCGGGGTGGTTTCGGGCGACAGATCATGGCCGTAGAGCGGCAGCCCCGCTTCGAGCCGCAGCGAATCGCGGGCGCCGAGCCCGATCGGCCTGACCTCCGGCTGCGCGACGAGCGCGTCGGCCAGCGCCTCGGCGGCTTCGGCCGGGACCGAAATCTCGAACCCGTCCTCGCCGGTATAGCCCGAGCGGCTGATCCACAAAGCATGGCCCTGCCACTCGAACGCGGCGGCTTGCATGAACACCAGATCGGCGACGCCGGGGATCAGCCGCGCCAGCGCGTCGACCGCCTTCGGCCCCTGCAGTGCGAGCAGGGCGTGATCTTCCATCAGGTTGAGCGTGATATCGTCGGGCAGCTGCTCGATCATATGCCCGATATCGTCATATTTGGTCGCGCCGTTGACGACCATATAGACGCGATCCTCGGCCTGCCGCGTCAGCATCAGATCGTCGAGAATCCCGCCCTCGGCATCGAGCAGCAGCGAATAACGCGCGCGGTTGAAGGCGAGCCCGGCGATATCGGCCGGCATCAGCGCCTCGAGCGCCGGCACGACGCCCTCACCGGTGAAGGTGATCTGCCCCATATGGCTGACGTCGAACAGCCCGGCCGCTTCGCGCGTCCAGATGTGCTCGGCCATGATGCCTTCATATTGGACGGGCATGTGATAGCCGGCGAATTCGACCATCCGCCCGCCCTTCGCACGATGCCACGCATCGAGCGGCAGCGGCAGGATCGCCGGTTCTTCGTAACCGTCGTCGCTATGGGCTTGGCTGTCGATCGTTTCGCTCATCAGATCTCTTCCGGCAGAAAGGGCGTGACGACATGGCGGGACAACCCCGCCCGTCGATCCGTTCACCCCCTCTGTCACGGAACCTGAGAGCTTCTTCCGGCGCCGATCAACGGCGGCGGGCTTACCCCTTCGGTGAGGCACAGCTCAAAGCCGCGCCTGCTTTCCAGAGTATCGTTCGGCCCCATGCGGTCCTGCGTGCCTGAGAGATTCCGGGGTGGTTGCTCCTTCGGCGGCCGCCCGACTGCCCTGAAAGGGCATATTGGGCGGCTCTCTCCCGCGCGTGCCTAACCGGTTGCCCGGATCACGATGTGCGAGCCTCTGGCCGTGCCATGTTCCTGAGTCAATCATCAATTCTAATGCCCCCCATCACGCGGCCTTTTGCCGCGGCAACGGGCGATTTTCGCACCGCCGGGACAACGCCGCGCACGCGATGCGGTTGCCAGCTTGCGCGCCGCGCGGGTTCCGCCTATATCGCGATCGCTTTCTCTACATCGTCAGATGAAGAGGCTGCGGGGCCCGCCCCGCGGCGGCAACCACCTGTGCTTGGCATTCCGTGCCCGGCGCGCATGTTTGGAGCATTGATGGCGGACAATCCCGCACTGACCCGATTGATCGCACCCGAGGCGGAAGCGCTGGGCTTCGCGCTCGTGCGCGTGCGGCTGTTCGGCAAGGGCGACGAGCGGACGCTGCAGGTGATGGCCGAGCGCCCCGATACGCGCCAGCTGACGATCGACGATTGCGCCGAATTGTCGCGCCGCCTGTCGGACATGCTCGATCGCGAAGACCCGATCGAAGACGCGTATCGGCTGGAGGTTTCCTCCCCCGGGATCGATCGCCCGCTGACCCGGCTCAAGGACTTCGCCGACTGGGCGGGGCATGAGGCGAGAATCGTGCTCGATGCGCCGATCGACGGGCAGAAGCAGTTCAAGGGCGAATTGGCCGGGGTGGAAGGCGAGACGATCGCTATCACCCTGCTGAAAAGCGGCACTGTCGCGCACGTCCCGTTCAGCGGGGTGGTCGACGCGAAACTGGTGCTGACCGACAAGCTCATCAAGGCAACCGTCCCGCTCTCCATGGAAGGCGCGGAACAAGAAATCGAAGCAGAGGAAAACGACTAATGGCCACCGGCGTGACCGCCAATCGTGCGGAGCTGATCGCGATCGCGAATTCCGTCGCCAACGAGAAGATGATCGACCGTGCGATCGTCATCGAGGCGATGGAGGATGCGATCCAGCGCGCCGCGCGCACCCGTTACGGCCAGGAGATGGACATTCGCGCCAAGCTCGACGCCAATAACGGCGATCTGCGGCTGTGGCGCGTCGTCGAAGTGGTCGAGCAGGTCGACGATATCTACAAGCAGGTCGACGTGAAGGGCGCGCAGAAGCTGCAGGCCGGCGCGGTCGTCGGCGACTTCCTCGTCGATCCGCTGCCCCCGATCGAGTTCGGCCGCATTCAGGCGCAGGCCGCCAAGCAGACCATCTTCCAGAAGGTCCGCGATGCCGAGCGCGAGCGCCAGTATGAAGAGTTCAAGGATCGCGCGAGCGAGATCATCACCGGCGTCGTCAAGCGCGTCGAGTTCGGCCATATCGTCGTCGATCTCGGCCGCGCCGAGGGCGTCATCCGCCGCGATCAGCAGATCCCGCGCGAAGTGGTGCGCGTCAACGATCGCATCCGCAGCCTGATCCTCAAGGTGGTGCGCGAGAATCGCGGGCCGCAGATCTTCCTCTCCCGCGCGCACCCGGACTTCATGAAGAAGCTGTTCGCGCAGGAAGTCCCGGAAATCTACGACGGGATCATCGAGATCAAGGCCGCCGCGCGCGATCCGGGCAGCCGCGCCAAGATCGGCGTGATCAGCCACGATTCGAGCATCGACCCGGTCGGCGCCTGCGTCGGCATGAAGGGCAGCCGCGTGCAGGCGGTGGTGCAGGAGATGCAGGGCGAGAAGATCGACATCATCCCCTGGTCGCCCGACACCGCGACCTTCGTGGTCAACGCGCTCCAGCCGGCGAACGTCAGCCGCGTGCTGATCGACGAGGAAGAGGATCGCATCGAGGTGGTGGTGCCCGACGACCAGCTGTCGCTGGCGATCGGCCGCCGCGGCCAGAACGTCCGCCTCGCCTCGCAGCTCACCGCCAAGGCGATCGACATCCTCACCGAGACCGATTCGAGCGAGAAGCGCCAGCAGGAATTCGTCCGTAATTCCGAGCTGTTCCAGAACGAGCTCGACGTGGACGAGACGCTGGCCCAGCTGCTCGTCGCCGAAGGCTTCAGCGAGCTGGAAGAAGTCGCTTACGTCGAATTGGACGAGCTGGCCGGGATCGAAGGCTTCGACGAGGATCTCGCGCAGGAACTGCAGAGCCGCGCGCAGGAAGCGCTGGAGCGCCGCGAGGCCGCCGCCCGCGAGGAGCGTCGCGCGCTCGGCGTCGAGGATGCACTGGCCGAGCTGCCGTATCTGACCGAGGCGATGCTCGTCACGCTCGGCAAGGCGAAGATCACCACGCTCGACGATCTCGCCGATCTCGCGACCGACGAACTGATCGAGAAGCGCCGCGCCGAGCCGCGCCGCCGCAACGAGGACGCACCGCGCAAGGCCGAGAATAAGGGCGGCGTGCTCGCCGAATATGGCCTGACCGAAGAGCAGGGCAATGAGATCATCATGGCCGCCCGCGCGCATTGGTTCACCGACGAGGACGAACCGGCCGCCGAGGGTGACGACACCGCGGAGGCGTCCGAGGCCTGATGCCCTTCGTCTCGATCCGATTGGCTGGCTCCGCAACCAGGGAGCAGAAAGCGGGGCTGGTGGCCGATGTCACCGCCTCGCTGGTTACGCGGCTGGGCAAGAACCCGGCGGCGGTGCAGGTCGTGATCGAAGAAGTTTCGCCCGAGAATTACGGCTCTGCCGGCATTCTCATCGCCGACCGCCAGCCCGAGGGAGGCGCACATGCGGCACCCTCGCAATGACTCGGTAACGGCCCCCACCCGTACCTGCATCCTCGGTCGCGAGCAGGCGACGCGCGGCGAATTGATTCGCCTCGCGCTCGCCCCCGACGGCCAGGTGCTGCCCGACGTGCGCGCCAAGGCGCCGGGGCGCGGCGCGTGGATCGGGGTGACCCGCGCCGAGCTGATCGCCGCCGCCGGGCCGAAGGGCAAATTGCGCGGCGCGCTGGCGCGGGCGTTCAAGACCAACGACTTCACGATCCCCGACGATCTTGCCGATCGTGTCGCCGCCGCGCTGGAGCGCAATGCGCTCGACCGGCTTGGGCTGGAATCGCGCGCGGGCACCCTGTTGACCGGCGCGGAACGGATCGAAGCGGCTGCACGCGAAGGGAAACTTCACGCGCTTTATCACGCCGCCGATGCCGGCGCGGACGGCCGCGGCAAGCTGGCGCAGGCGTGGCGCGTGGGCACCGATCGCGAGGGAAGTGACCTCAAGGGGTTGGCGTTGCCGCTGAATCGTCCCATATTGTCGATGGCGCTGGGCCGCGAGAACGTGGTACATATCGGCGTCACCGACCGCATGGCGGCCGCGCGATTGGGCGAAGCGCTCGATCGGTGGCTGCAATTTATCGGCCCTGAACTGACTCCTGTGCCTTGCGAAACGGCCTCGCAAGGCGCATCGCCGCCCGGACAATCCGGGCAACCGGCCGTGACGACGCGACGAGGAATTTGAGTGAGCGAAACCGACAACGACAAGCCGAAACTTGGCATGCGCGCGCCGCTGGGGCTGAAGCGCACGGTCGAGACCGGCAAGGTGAAGCAGAGCTTCAGCCACGGCCGTTCGAACACGGTGGTGGTCGAGGTGAAGCGGCGCCGCGTGATCGGCCCCGGCGGCGCGCCCGAAGCGACGCCGGCCGCTCCGCTCCCGCCCGAGCCGCCCGTCCAGCAGCAGGCGCCTGAGGCGCCGCGCCCGGCCCCGCCGCGTGCGCCCGCCGGTGAGACTCCGCAAGAGCGTCAGGCCCGCATGCTGCGCGAGGCCGAAGATCAGCGCATGCACTCGCTGGAAGACCAGCGTCGCCGCGAGGAAAGCGAGCGTCAGCGCGCCGCCGAAGAAGAAGCGCGTCGCGCCCAGGAAAAGCGCGCGGCTGAAGCCAAGGCCGCCGAAGCG
>JAFKLV010000069.1 GCA_017304125.1 Sphingomonadales bacterium | reverse complement strand
CACCTCGGCAGTCAGGCTGACCTGCGCATCGGCGACATTCGCCTCGGCCGCGCCGACCGAGGCGCGCGCCGCCTCGACCTTGCGGCGCTGCCCGCCGAACAGCTCGACCTCCCAGCTCGCGTCGAACCCGAGATTGTAGAAATTGAGGCTGGTCGAGCCGCCGCCGCTCCCGCTCTGCCCGAGGTTGAGCCCGGGAAGCTGGGCGTGGAGATAGGTCGCCTGCGCATTGCCGCTCGGCAGTTCGTTGGCGCGTTCGAGCCGCAGCGAGGCGCGCGCCTGCTTCAGCCGTGCCTCGGCGACCTGCACATTGGGATTGGCGGCGAGCGCGCGCCGCTCAACCTCGTCGAGCGTCTCGTCGCCGAGCCCGGTCCACCACAAAGCGACGGTCGGCGCGGCGGGCGCGGTGGCGTCGGCGGCGCGGACGAAGCCGGCCGGCGGCTTGACCGCGCCGGCCGCGGTCGGCCCGGCATAATTCGGCCCGACGGTGCAGGCGGCGAGCGCCGCGAGCGGGAGCAGGGCGAGGGCGTTACGCATGACGATTGGCCTCAATGCATCGCAAGCGGCTGCCCCTTGGGCAGCGGCCGCAGGAACATGACGAGCGGGATCACGCAGATGATGCCGATCCCGAGCATCCAGAAAATATCGTTGAAGGTCATCACCAGCGCGTCGCGCTGAACCGTCCCGGCGAGCGAGCGCAACGCCGCATCGGGGCCGCCGAGCGCCTGGCCGAGACCGTCGAGATAATCCTGCACCAGCCCCGAATTGGCCTGCAGCGTTTCCTCTGCGCGGCGGCTGTGGAGCCACAATCGCTGGTCCTGGATCGTCGCGATCGCGGCGAGCGCGAACGACCCGCCGAGATTGCGGGTCGCGCTAAACAGCCCCGCAGCATCGCCCGCCTCGCGTGGCGGTACGGAGGTGATCGCCGCCTGATTGAGAAACAGGAAGCCGAGGATCGAGCCGACGCCGCGCAGCAATTGCGACTCGACGAAATCGGCCCCGGTGGCCTGCGCGTTGAGCGTGGTATCGAGCAGGCAGCTCCCCGCCATCACCACCAGCCCCGCCGCGACGGCGAAGCGGATGTCGAAATAGCGGATCATCAGCGGGGTGAACGGCATCAGGATCATCGCCGGGATGCCCGAGAGCAGCACCACCTTGCCCGATTGCAGCGCGTTATAATCGGCGATCGCGGCGAGGAATTGCGGGATCACATAAGCGGTGCCGTACAGCACCATGCCGACGACGAACCCCATCAGCGCCACCGCGCCGAACTGACGATCGAGCAGCAATTTCAGCCGGATCACCGGTCGCTTGGCGAAAATCTGTCCGGCGAACAGCAGCATGAAGCCGAACACCGACAGCGCGGTGAGCCACACGATCTCGCTGCTCTGGAACCATTGTTCGCGCTGCCCCTCTTCGAGCACCACGGTAATCCCGCCGAGCCCGAGCGCGAGCCCGGCGATCCCCAGCCAGTCGGCGCTGCGCAGCTCGGCCATCTGCGGCTTCTGGTGCGGCATCGTCAGCAGCAGCAACGTCACGAGCAGGATGCCGACCGGCAGGTTGAGGAAGAAGGCATAATGCCAGCTGAGATTCTCGGTCAGCCAGCCGCCGATCAGCGGCCCCTGCACCGGTCCCAGGATCGCGGTGACGCCGAACAAGGCATTGCCGATCGGCTGCTGCGCACGCGGCAGCCGGGTGGCGATGATCGTCATCGCGGTGGGGATCAAGGCGCCGCCGGTGAAACCCTGCCCGACGCGGCCGATGATCATCATCGTCAAATTGGTCGAGACGCCGCAGACCATCGAGAAAGCGGTGAACAGGCTCGCCGCGATCAAGAGGAAGGTGCGCAGCCCGAGCAGGCGTTCGAGCCACGCCGACAGCGGGATGATGACGATTTCGGCGACCAGATAAGCGGTGGCGAGCCATGTCCCCTCGGTGCCGCTCGCGCCGATCTCGCCCTGAATCGTCGGCAGCGCGGAATTTACGATCGACACGTCGAGCGTCGCCATCATCGCGCCGAGGCTGCCGGCGATCACCGCCAGCCACGCCGATGCGTCCGCGCGCGGCACGGTGCCGGTGGGGGCGGCCCCAGCGGCGGCGGCGGCGCTCACCGGCCGATCCGCTCGTTATGCTGTTCCTGCTCGTGGCGGATACGGTCCGCCGCGCCCTTCGCGCCGCGCGTATCGACGCTGACCTCGACAGACATGCCAGGGACGAGCAAGGCGCGGGTTTCCGGCCCGGGGCTGATCGCGATCCGCACCGGCACGCGTTGGACGATCTTGGTGAAATTGCCCGTCGCATTCTGCGGCGGCAGCACCGAGAATTGCGCGCCGGTGCCCGGCGAGACGCTGGCGACGCGGCCGGGAATCTCGACCCCCGGCAAGGCGTCGACCGATACGGACACCGGCTGGCCCGGGCGCATCAGCCCGAGCTGCGTTTCCTTGAAATTGGCGGTGATATAGAGGTCTTTGACCGGGACGAGCGTCATCAGCCGGGTCGCCGCCTGGACATATTGGCCCTGCCGCACGGTCTTGCTGCCGATCCGCCCGTCGATCGCGGCGCGGATCAGCGTCGCGCCGACATTGGTCTCGGCCGCGGCCAGTTGCGCCCGCGCGCCCTCGCCCTGCGCCAGCGCCTGTTTGACCTGTGCGTTGAGCGTGCCGATGCGGCGCTCGGCGCTGACCAAAGCGGCCGCCGACGCGGCGACCTTGGCATCGGCCTGCGTCGCCTGATTGCGCAATTGCGACAGGCGCTCGCGGGTCTCCGCGCCGCTCGCGGCGAGCGGCTGGTAGCGCGTCACTTCGCTATGCGCATAAGCCGCATCGGTGCGCGCGGCGGAAAGATCGGCGCGGGCGCGGGTGATCGCCGCCTGCTGCTCGCCGATCTGCGCCTGCACCCCGGCGGCATTGGCCTGCGCGACATCGATCTGCGCCTGGCTCTGCGCCGCCTGCGCATGATAATCGCGCCCGTCGATCTGGACGAGCGGGTCGCCCGCCTTCACCGGCTGGTTCTCGGCGACGAACACCTTGTCGACATAGCCCGCCACCTTGGGCGAGACCGTGACGCCGTCGGCCTGGACATAAGCGTCGTTGGTCCCCTGCTGATACTTGCCGTAGCTTTCGTAGCGCACGAACCCCGCGATTCCGGCGATCACCGCCACGATCGCGACGACCAGCAGCACCCGGCGCACGCGCGGGTTCTTCAGCGGAGAGGGGCGCTGCTCGGGCGATTCGCCAGCGGCAGGATTGGGCGTCTGATCGGCCATGGGTCATTCCCGAAACGGTGATTGGGCGCCTAAATGCTCGCAGTTGCAGCATAATGCAAGACCATGTAATGAGGCTCCTCATGAATAGTGATGATCAACTCATCCAGGGCCTCGCGCGTGTCTATCTGCACCTTCAGCGCCGGGTGAATCGTGAACTGGCGCAGGAGGGCGGGTCGCTCGCGCGCCTCAAGCTGTTGCTGTTCGTGCAGAATCGCGAAGGCACAGCGCGCGCGGCGGATATCGCCGACGTGTTCGATCTCGCCCCGCGCACCGTGACCGAGGGGCTCGACGCGCTGGAGCGCGACGGGCTGATCGTCCGCACGCCCGATCCCGACGACCGCCGGGTCAAGCGGATTGCGGTCACCCCGGCGGGGGCCGGGGTGATTGCCGCTAGCCAGCCGCTCCGCGCGCGGCTGCTCGCGGAGACCTTCGCGGTGCTTTCGCCGGACGAGCATGCGCAACTGTCGGCGCTGCTCGGCAAGCTGGCCGAATCGCTGTCAGAGGGGTGAGGCCCGCCACTTGCGCCCGCGCGCACGTATGATAAGCTCCTCCTCAGTCGCAGCATGCCCAAGAGCAGGCGCGGCTGGCAGGAGACGGATGATGGAACGAATCCAGCCCGAGGTATGCGCCTGCAACATGGGTCTTCTGGCCTGTGCGAGCGGCTTCGCTCTGGCGATATTCGGCGTCGCTTTCGCGCTGCTGGGCTGATCGCCCGGGCATCGTAAATCCGATATTTTCCGTGCCGCGCGCCGCTCCGGCGCTTCTGCATCCGCTCATCTTCTGATCATTTTGTCGTGTCTTTTTCGGTAGATCGACCGTCCTTGCGGCGCATTGTTCCTGCTTCGTCCACAAAAGATGAAGTTAAAATGAAATCAATGCGTCAATTCGTGTCACCGAAGTGTCACCAGACTGCCCATTACCGATCATAGATGGCGTCCCCGCGGGCCGATGCAGCCCGGATAGGGGATCAAGTCACATGTCGATTGTTTCGCAGGCGCGTTTGCGTCTTCTTGCCGGTGCTGCGCTGATCGCGCTGCCCGCCGTCGCTCATGCCGCGCCGGCGCCCGCCGCCGATGTCGCCGCTGCGCCGGCCGAGGCGCCCGCCGATGCCACTGCCGATGCGAATGGCGGGCTGCAGGACGTCGTCGTCACCGCCACCAAGCGCGAGACCAACCTGCAGAAGACGCCGATCGCGATCTCGGTGGTCGATCCGCAGGTGATGAAGGACCGCCACGTCCAGAGCCTGCTCGATCTCGCCGATGGCGGCGTGCCGTCGCTGCGCATCGCGACCTTCGAGGCGCGCCAGTCGGCGCTCACCGTCGGCATCCGTGGCATCGTGCCGTTCGACGCCAACCAGACCGCGCGCGATCAGGGCGTCGGCATCTATATCGACGGCGTCTATCTCGGCCGCCAGCAGGGCCTCAACGCGGCGCTGTTCGACGTCGAGCGGATCGAGGTGCTGCGCGGGCCGCAGGGCACGTTGTTCGGCCGCAATGCCGAGGGCGGCGCGGTGAGCATCGTCACCCGCGCGCCGACCGGCGAATTCGGCGGCCGCGTGTCGGCCGGGGTCGGCAATTACGGCGGCTATAACGGTGAACTGCACCTCAACCTGCCGGCGATCGCCAATATCTCGTTCAAGATCGACGGCCTGATCCAGCATCAGGACGCGACGGTGAAGAACCCGTTGCCGGGCAATTACGGCTGGAATTATTACAACCGCTACGGCGGTCGCGTCACCGCTTTGTGGAAGCCGGTCGACGGCCTGTCGGTCGAATTGTCCTATGACCGTGCGCGCGACGAGAACACGCCGTTCTACAGCCAGCTCGTCAATTACAATCCGAAGAACCTGCCGGTCGCGACGCTGGCGCAGATCAACGCCAACGGCGGCAAGCTGCCGGCCGGGACGATCGCGCCGCTCTCGCCGCTGGTGAAGGTGAGCGGCGACCAGCGCATGAGCGTCGCCGATATCGGCGTGCCGCAGCAGCTGAGCGTCGACGAGACCGACGGCTTCGCGGCGACGATCCGCTACAAGGCGTCGCCCGATCTCGAACTGCGCTCGATCACCGCGTGGCGCGGCGTGACCACCGATCAGTGGGACAATTCGGGCGGCGCGCATCGCACCGTGTTCCTGCCCAATGCCAAGTTCAGCCGCTACAGCCTTTCGTGGCTGCACCAGCGCCAGTTCAGCCAGGAGCTGCAGGCGGTCGGCAGCCTCCCCAACCTCGATTATGCGGTCGGCCTCTATTATTTCACGGAGCGCGCGCAGGAAGAGGCCGCGACGCCCTCGACCAACCAGTGGAATGCGGACGGCACCGGCTACACCGTGCTGAGCCCGATCGTCAGCGGTGCGATCACCTCGGGCAATCAGGGCTGGGCGCCCGGCACCTGGTTCCGCCAGCGCGGCAGCTGGGCCAAGGCGCATAGCTATGCCGCCTTCGCGCAGGCCACCTACACCCCCGAAGGGCTGGACATGCTCCACCTGACGGTCGGCGGTCGCTACACCAAGGACAAGCGCTACGGCCGGCTCTACCTGATCTCGAACGTCGCGACGCCGTATGAATTCCGTTTCGACAAGAATCGGTTCGACCCGATGGTCACGCTGGCGGTGGATGCGGCGCCGGGGATCAACCTCTATGCCAAATATTCGACCGGCTATCGCGCCGGGGGCGCCAACGACCGGTCGAGCGACTTCGGCGCGTTCGGCGCGGAATCGGTCAAGGCCTATGAAGTCGGCGCCAAGATGGATCTGCTCGATCACCGCGTCCGGCTGAACCTCGCGGGCTATATCATGGACCGTGCAGGTACCCAGATCGACTTCGACCATGTCGATGTCTCCCCGTTCCTCCCGGGCACCAACACGCCGAATCCGAACTTCAACCTCCACACCGAGGATACCGCGAACGCGCCGGGCAATTCCAAGATCCGCGGGCTCGAGGCCGAGCTGACCGTCAAGCCGACCGACGGGCTGACGATGGGCGCGTCTTATGCTTACACCTATACGCACATCCCGCCGACGCCGAACCCGCAGGATGCGGGCAAGCTGACCCAGGTGTTCGTGGTGTTCACCCCGCGCAACGCGGCCTCGGGCTTCGTCGACTATGAAGTGCCGGTCGGCGGCGGCGATACCAAGGTCCGCCTGCATCTCGACGCCAATTATGCGAGCAGCATGTACAGCTTCCAGAACGAGGCGACCAAGACCGACGCGAGCTTCGTCGTCAACGGCCGGATCGCGCTGACCGACATCCGCCTCAACGACCACGGGCAGAAGTTCACGCTCGCGGTGTGGAGCCGCAATCTGCTCAACGAGACGCATATCTATCGCCGCTCGTCGGCCAATGCGTCGGTGCTGGGCGATTATGCCAACTTCAACCCGCCGCGCACCTTCGGCGTGGAAGGCAGCATCAACTTCTGATCGGATCGACCGAAAAGGGGGACTGGGCGGGGCGGCGAAGGCTTCCCCGCCCTTTTTCGTGTCTCCTCTCCAGTTCCTTCTCCCCTCCCTTGAACAAGGGAGGGGTCGGGGGTGGGTTGGTGTGGGGGAAACCGCAGCAACCGCCTCATGCCCACCCACCCCCAGCCCCTCCCTTCACGAGGGAGGGGAGAAAGAGCGGGAAGGAAATCAGTGCGGCGTCAGCGGCAGCCGGATCGTCACCCGTAAACCGGGAGCGGCATCCTCCAGCGACAATGTGCCGCGATGCAGCCGCGCGACCGCATCGACCAGCGGCAGGCCGAGCCCGTGCCCGGCGTTGTGGCGGCTCGGCTCGAGCCGCCCGAAGCGGCGCAGCGCCAGCGCGCGATCTTCCGGCGGAATGCCGGGGCCGTTGTCGCGCACCATGATCTCCGCAGTCGCCCCCGCGCCGGTCATCGACAGCGTTACCGCCAGCGTGATCGCCGCGCCGGGCGGGGTGTAGCGCAGCGCGTTCTCGATCAGATTGATCAGCGCCTGGCTGAGCAACTGGCGGTCGCCGTCGATCCGCACCGGCGCGCAGCGGCCGAGGATCAGCTTATGGCCGGATTCGGCGGCGACCGGCGCCATCATCTCGCCGATCTCGTTGACCAGCGCGCCGAGATCGAGCGCGGCAAAGCCGGCGCGGCGATCCCCGCCCTCCACCTCGGCGATGCGCAGGGTGGCGGAGAACATCGCCAGCAGCGCGTCGCATTGCGCCATCGCCTCGCCGATCTCGTCGCCGAGGCTGATCGCCTCGGGGCGCGCGGCGATCAGCGCGAGCCGGCCGCGCAGCCGTGCCAGCGGCGTGCGCATGTCATGCGCGATATCGTTGCTGACGTTGCTGATCTGCCGCATCAGTTCGGCGATGCGATCGAGCATGTGGTTGAAGGTCGCGGCCTGCTCGGCGAAGGCGCCCCCGGAGGGGTCGACCGCGATGCGCCGCTGCATGTCGCCGTCGATGATCGCGCGCGCGGTTTCGCGCACCTCGCCGA
>JAFKLV010000068.1 GCA_017304125.1 Sphingomonadales bacterium | reverse complement strand
GTCCGAAACCTTCGCCACCCTGCTCACCGCGCCGCTGCTTCACCGCGCCGGCAATCGCGTCGGCCGGTGGCGCGTGCGCTCGGGGATTTCGCTCAACCAGCAGCAGGATTTCCTCGCGCGGCGCTGCGACATGCTGGTGACGGGAAGCAATACGCTCGAAAAGCATCCGGGGATCGAGCATCACGACGTGACCGACGATCCGTTCGTCCTCGTCTTTCCCGCCGATTATGACGGATCGCCCGACCCGGCCGAGGCCGCCGGCCGGCTGCCGTTCGTGCGCTATTCGCTCGATACCGGCATGGGGCAGCGGATCGAAAGCCAGCTCACGCGGATGAAGCTCGCTCTCCCCAATGTGATCGAGGTCGACATCATCCACCAGCAACTGACGATCGTCGCGCTGGGGATCGGCTGGAGCATCACCTCGTTGCTGTGTCTCGCGGCGATGCCGGGGCTGATGCCGCGGCTGCGGATCGAGCCGATGCCGCGCGGGCGTTTCTCGCGCCGTATCCAGGTCGTGGCGCGCGCCGGCGAACTCGGCGATCTCGCGGCCAGCACCGCGGGACTCGCGCGCGAAGTGATCCACGAACAGGCGCTTCCCCCGGTGCTCGCGCGGCTGCCATGGGCGGAACCGGTCGTCCGTTAACCTATGATCGAATTATTTCTTCGATCGCGATAGGGCGCGGCACGAACCATTTCGTTAACCATGTTCGCAAAATTGTAAAATCGCGCGCAGGCAAATAACAATCTCCTTCATTTTGAAGGCGTCATCTTGCAAATCTCAGGATGGTAGTGGCAAATAAAGCTCCTGCTCAGCAGGACCTCCCAAAAGGCGGCCGGGCTGCGTTTCGCCCGGCCGCAATTTTTTAACTGACCGATTTCTCCAATCGTTCGATGTCAGGTTGAAAGATGTTTGGCACGGTGGCGATCCGCCGTGCGTGAGGAGCGCGAAGGGTCCATTCTGTTGACGCGCGGTCTCGCAAGGTTCGGCCGCGTGCGGCGCGCCTGACAGCAAGACCAAACTTTTCCTCCTCATTCCGGGACGATATGCTCGGGGTGTGACTGGGGACGATCGCTTCAACAAGCTCAACGAGCGCCAACGGCGTTATTTGCGCGCGGTTCTGATTCGGCAGAATTCGGCCGAGATTGCGCGTGCCGAGCGCGAGCGCGGCAATGAGGTCTCGAAGACCGCGATCGACAAGGTCATCAAACAGGCGATGGAGCGAATCGGCACGAATTCGCGCTTCGATGCGGCGCGCCAGTTCGCCGACTATGAGACTCGCCAGGGGGTCCAGCGATTGGACCTCCCACCAGAGGACCTGTCGGACCCCCGGATTTCTGGTGCAGAGACGTTCCTGTCGAACGAACAGGTTCAGGCAATCAACGGGGATACCCCGCTGACGTTTCGCGATACCGAGCTGACCTTCGGCGCGATCCCGGCGGGGAATAATAGAGCGCTGGCCCCAGCGACATTCGGCCCCTCGGGTAGAGACCCGGGTGTAATCTGGGGTCGGGTGTGGCGGTCGCTGGCGCTGACCCTGGCCCTCGTTCTGGCGACGATCGCGCTCGGCGACATGTACGCCCAGCTGTCACGTTAAACGCTCCCAGGGGTTCCTCGGGGCCAGAAAATAAAGAGGCAGCAGCGGTGACGCTGTTGCCTGAGGAGGTTCCATGTCTGAATATGAACAGGATTTTCGCGAAATCGGGCTCGTGCTTCGCGGCTTTGAGCGCAGCATCGACGCGGCGCTGGCCGACGGCTGCGATCTGCTCAAGGCCGCGACCATCAAGAGCAACGATATCGGCATCGCCGCCCCCATCTCGCAGCCGATCATCGCATCTTTGTTCGGCACGCTCGAGCTGACGATGAAGGCGCGCAATCAGGCATCCGAGGCGCATCTGCAGCTGAAGGAATTCCGCTCGGTCATCCGCAAGGGGCCTGCGGCATTCGGCGATTGCTGCCCTCCCTACGCAACGGTCTTCAAGGATGAAGGCCTGCGCGCGGTCGCCTGAAACCGATTGTCGGCTTGACCGGCTCATGGCTCCATGATCCGGTCAACCGATGCGGACGACCATCTTTTCGATCCTTCTGGTAACCAGCATCCTTTCGGCGCTTCTGATCGGCGACCGGAGTGCGCGACGTATCGGTGTCATTCTGGCGTTAGCGGCCCTGGCAACCTGGCTCCTACCGTCTGCGGGACTCGAGCGTTACGCGCGCATCTCCTGGCAGCTGTTCTCGATCGATCTGGTGACCTGGTTAGCCCTTTTAGGCGTTGTGGCATGCTCCGAAACGCGTTGGCCTTCCTGGATCGCCGCCCTGCAAGGGGTAACGGTGATGTCGCATCTCTCGCGGCTGGGGCTGCATATCGACCCCTACGTCTATTTCCGGGGGACGGTTTCCTGGGCATGGCCGATCGTGATCCTGCTGCAGATCGCGACGCTGCGCGACTGGCCGCCCGTGCAGAAGCGTCTTGCACGCTGGTGGCCGCGCTTATCCGGCCGATCGCCGGACATGACAGCGAGCAAGTCGCCGCCGAACTGATCGCGACCTTCGGCGGCCTTCGGCAGATCCTCAACGCCGACGCCTCGTCGTTGCCCGACAGGCTGCGTTCCAGCGTCAACCACCTCCGCCAGACCGAGGAACTCTTCTCCCAATTGCTGCGCGAGCAGCTTCAGGAGACCATGCTGCTCGACCAGCCTGCGCTGGTGGAGAAATATCTCACGCATGAGATGGGCAGCCTCTCGGTCGAGCAGGTCCGGATATTATATCTGGATTCATCCTACCGGCTGATAAAGGATTATGTCGCCGCGAGCGGCACGCGCTGGAAGGTGCGCGTAGAGATCAGCAAGATCCTGCGCAAATGCATCCTCTTCGATGCGAGCGCGATCATCATCGCGCATAACCATCCGTCGAGCCGCTGGAAGCCAACCGCAAAGGATATCGAGAGCACGCATATTCTCGCCGAGGCGAGCCGGATGCTGTCGATTGAATTTATCGATCACTGGATCGTTACCGAAGACGGCGCGCTCAGCATGCGCGCCGCGGGGCTGTTATGACCCGGCCCCCGCCACGCTGTGCACGGCACGCGCATGACCCTGCCGCTGCACGACAATCGGTTCGCCAGAACCCCACGCACCCGAACGCGGATCAAAGCTGAAATGACCCTGACCATGTCTCCCCCCCGCTCAGTCGCCCTGGCCAATTTCATGCTGTCGATCCGGCGGAAGCGCGAGGCCGTCTTCCCCGATCTCGATGTCGGAGATCTGGCGTGGAACCTGCTGCTCGACCTTTATATCCACCACGGGGTCGAACGGCGGGTGTCGATCACCGCGCTGTGCGCGACTGCGGGCGCGCCGACCTCGACCGCGCTGCGCCATGTCAACGCGCTGATCGACAGCGGGATCTTCACGCGCGAGCCCGATCCGCTCGATAAGCGCCGGGCGTTCGTCCGCCTCGCGCCGAGGGTGATCGCCGCGCTCGATGAATTTCTCTCCGATCAATTCCAGCGCGCGCAGACAACCTTAAGAGATTAAAGGAAAATCTGGATGAGAGGCGCGTTAGCTATGTCGTTCGGCGACCAGATAGCCGATGAAGGCGCACGCAACGAAGGACAGTAATTTCAATAGGTCGAGGTTGCTGCCGGTAAAATACCGCTCGATCAGGCTGATCACCGCAAATAGCAGGACGCAGATCGAAATAAGCCCGAATATTACTAGAAATCCTTCGGCCCTGATCGGCACGTAGGAGAAAAGTATTTTCTTGAACCAGACCCTGTCTTCCATAGTTGACCGCGCCCCGACCCAATTGAGCCATCCCCCGATATCCAGTCGACTGGATTATGGGGGCGCTTTAATCGTGGTTCGTCAGCAAGTAACGGCTAGAAAGAACCAAATCCGTCCTTTCTTGGCGCGGAATCGATCCAGGACAAATATGCTCAACCGTCGGCGATCGCCGCGGCCAGCGCGTGCCACAGCCACGGTGCGAAGCTGCGCCACACTTCGATATGGAACCGCGCCGTATATTCCCGGATCAGGATGATCTCGACCGTCTCGAACAAGGTGCGGGTCGCGCGACCGATCGCGAAATGATCGAGATCGAGCGGGCAGCCGGTGGCGATCAGCGCCGCCGCGCCCTCGCCCTCGATCACGAAGCCGAGCGCGCGATCCGATATTTCGACCACGCTCACCGCTTGCCCCACGCCCTCCGGCAAGACCTCCCCGGCGGGCAGCAGCGCATAATATTCGTCGGGACCGAGGCAGGCGATGCCGCCGCGCATCTCGCCGATCCGCTCGGGCAACGCGCGGCCGATCACGCGGGCGAGTACCGCCGGATCGCGTGCGCGCAGCGAATGGCGTGTGGCGGCGGGCGCGAGGCTTAGCCGCACGTCGCGCCCGGCGACCGGTTCGCCTCCTACCGCGAGGTCTGCCGCCGAAACGGCGAGCGGCGTGATCTCAATCATTGAGCCGGCTCCCTTCGGGGTCATAGAAGATCGTCGGGCCGACGACCGCGCGGATCGTCCGCCCCGGCATCGGCACATGCAGCGTCTCGCCGGTCCGCGCGCGCCCGTCGCGCACCAGCGCCAGCGCGATCGAGCGGCCGAGCGTCGCGCTCCAGTAAGACGAGGTGACATGGCCGAGCATCGTCATCGGCACCGGCTGATTGGGGTCGGCGACGATCTGCGCGCCTTCTTCCAGCACCTCGTTCGGGTCTTCGGTGAGCAGCCCGACGAGCTGCTTGCGCCCGCTCGCGACGATATCGGGGCGCATCATCGAGCGCTTGCCGACGAAATCGGGCTTCTTCTTGCCCACTGCCCAGTCCATCCCGGCATCGCCCGGCGTGACCGTGCCGTCGGTATCCTGCCCGACGATGATAAAACCTTTCTCAGCGCGCAGGACGTGCATCGTCTCGGTGCCATAAGGCGTGATGCCGAACCGCTGGCCCGACGCGTGGATCGCCTCCCACACCTTGCGAGCATCGCCGGCTGGAACATTGACTTCAAAGCCCAATTCGCCGGTAAAGCTCACCCGGAACAAGCGCGTCGCGACGCCGCAAATCCGCCCCTCGCGCACCGCCATATGCGGGAAGGCCTCGGGCGACAGGTCGATCCCCTCGACCAGCGGCGCGATCACGTCGCGCGCGCGCGGCCCCTGCACCGCGATCACCCCCCAATGCTCGGTCGTGCTGGTCAGCCAGACGTCGAGGTCGCTCCATTCGGTCTGGAGATAATCCTCCATCATCCCCAGCACGCGCGCCGCGCCGCCGGTGGTGGTGGTGACGTGGAAGCGGTCGTCGGCCATCCGTCCGGCAACGCCGTCGTCGGTGATGAACCCGTCCTCGCGCAGCAACAGGCCATAGCGGCAGCGCCCCGGCTGGAGCGATTTCCACGGATTGGTGTAGAGCCGGTTGAGGAATTCGGCCGCGTCCGGCCCGACCACCTCGATCTTGCCGAGCGTCGAGGCGTCGAACATCCCCACGCTATCGCGCACCGCGCGGCATTCGCGCGCCACCGCGGCGTGCATATCCTCGCTGCCGTGCGGGAAATACCGCGCGCGGCGCCATTGCGCGACATTCTCGAACACCGCGCCGTTCGCCGCCGCCCAATCGTCGATCGCGGTCTTGCGCAGCGGCTGGAACAAGGCGTCCTTGTGATGCCCGATCAGCGCACCGAAGGTCTGCGGGGTATAAGGCGGGCGGAAGGTGGTGAGCCCCACCTCGGTCACCGGTCGCGCCAGCGCCTCGGAGGCAATGCGCAGGCCGTTGAGGTTCGAGGTCTTGCCCTGATCGGTCGCCATGCCGTTGGTGGTGTAGCGTTTGATATGCTCGATCGAGCGATAGCCTTCGCGCACCGCCAGCTCGATATCGCGCGACTTCACGTCATTCTGATAATCGACGAATGCCTTCTGGCGATGCGCCGGTTTCGCCGACGGCAGCGAAGCAACCGCGATGCCTTGCCCGAAATCCCAATCGCCGCCGCACGCACCGACGCAGCGTGCATGTTCGATTGCTTTATCAGGAAGATAAGCGCCCCAATTGTCATCCCATCGCAGCGTGCCGCGCGCCTGGCTCCACAGGTGAACGCTCGGCGTCCAGCCGCCCGCCATCAGCACGGCATCACAGGCGATGCGCTGCGCGGCGCCGGTGCCGCCCGGCGCGATCATCACGCCGCTGACCGCCTTGCGCCCCGCCACACCGGTCACCGCATAGCCGAGGTGGCAGGCGATCCCCGCCGCCTTGGCCGCGGCAACCAGCGCCGCATCGACCGTCTCGCGCAGATCGACGATCGCCGCGATCGTCACCCCCGCCTCGGCCAGCGCCAGCGCATCGCGCCAGCCGCTGTCATGCACCGCCATCACCACCACGCGCCGCCCGACCGCGACACCGTAGCGCAGCGCCAAGGTCCGCGCCGCGCCGGCGAGCATCACGCCGGGAACGTCATTGCCGTCGAACACCAAGGGGCGCTCGATCGCGCCCTGCGCCAGCACCACTTCGCCCGCGCGGATCCGCCACAAACGCTCGCGCGCGCCCTTGGCATCGCCGGGCGCGAGATGATCGGTCAGCCGCTCGACCGCGCCGATGAAATTCTGGTGGTAGAAGCCGAACGCCGTGGTGCGCGTCAGGATACGCACATTGGGCATCGCCGCGAGCGTCACCAGCGCCTCGGTCAGCCAGCCCCATTGCGCCGGATCGGCGAGCGCAGCGCCGCCCGGCTCCTCGCCCTCGTCGACCAGGATCACCCGGCCGCCGCTCTCCGCCGCCGCCAGCGCGGCCTCGATCCCGGCCGGGCCGCCGCCGACCACCAACGTCTCGCAATGCGCATAGGTCGCGGCATAATGATCGGGATCGCGCGTCGTCGGGCTTTCGCCCAGCCCGGCCATACGGCGGATCGCCGGCTCGTAAAGCTTCTCCCACGCCGAGCGCGGCCACATGAAGGTCTTGTTGTAGAAACCCGCCGGGAAGAACGCCCCCAGCCGATCGTTGATCGCGCCGAGATCGAAGCCGAGCGAGGGATGGCGGTTCTGACTTGTCGCAACGAGCCCCGCGTGGAGCGGCACCGAGGGCGCGCGCAAATTGGGCGTCGTCCGCCCGCGCCCGCGCGTCACGGTGACGAGCGCATTGGGCTCCTCCACCCCCGCCGCGAGCAGCCCGCGCGGGCGGTGATATTTGAACGAGCGCCCGAACAGGGTGACCCCGCTCGCCACCAGCGCCGAGGCCAGATTGTCCCCCGCAAACCCGCGATAGTCGCGCTGGTCGAACGTGAAGGCGATCGCCCGGCTGCGATCGACCCGCCCCCCGGCGGGCAGACGATAGCCGCTCACCGCCGCGCCTCGCCGGCCTTGTAGGTCGTTTCGATCACATCGCTCACCGTATCGCGCACCGCGTTGAAGAAGCGGCCGCAGCCATGGGTGTGCCGCCAGCGTTCATGATGCCGGCCGCGCGGGTTGTTGCGCAGATAGAGATAGCCTTCCCACTGATTGTCATCGAGCGCGGAAGGATCGAGCGGGCGCGCGATATGCGCCTCGCCGCCATAGACGAATTCCACCTCAGCGCGGTCCTCGTCGCAATAAGGGCAATGGATCAGCAGCATCGTCCGTCCGTTTCGAGATAGCGTCCGGTCGCCCAGAGTCTGCCGTCACCCCGGCCTTGTGCCGGGGTCCAGCGGGAGGCAGGCGCAAGGCAAGAGGCTCTGGCCGCAGCATTGCGAGGCACAATGGACCCCGGCTCAAGGGCGGGGTGACGAAGGGAAGCGGCGGGCATCTCGCCGCTCAATGCGCGACCGCCGCGGCGGCGGCTTC